>CAMFLJ010000049.1 GCA_945957335.1 uncultured Actinomycetes bacterium
CGACCACATCCGAGCCAGCTCACGCGTGCCAGGGCCGAGCTGGCTCGGGACGCGTCGCTGGAGCGACGCGATGCGAGCCAGCTTCGAGAGAGAGACGAAAGCGTGCCGGGCCCGGGTCTGGTGGCCGGTACGTCAGCGGGGGGCGGGGGCGACGAGCTCGATCTCGTTGCCGTCGGGGTCGACGAGCTGGAGCGACGGCTTGCCCAGCTCGAGGACCACGCCCGGGTGCTCGATGCCGACCGACGTGAGGTGCTCGGCCCAGGCCTCGAGCGACGGGCCGTCGGGCACGGCGAAGGCCAGGTGGTCGACGGGCGAGGCCGACACGTCGAGGCGCTCGGCCGGGCCGATCACCACCACCAGGCGGGCCGCCCGGTTCTGCAGGGCGGTGACGTCGGGGCGCTCGAGCATCGTCTCCATGCCCAGCACCGTGCGGTACCAGTCGGCCGAGCGGGCCACATCGGCCACGTTCAGCTGGATGTGACTGAACCCGGTGACCGGTGCCGCCACTGCCGTCGTCTGCTGGCCTTCACCCACGGTGCCTCCCCCGGAACGTGGCCCCAGTGTGCCCGAGCCCCGGCGGTACCGTCGCCACAGCACGAAGGAGGGGGCCGATGATCGAGGTCGAGCCGATCGGATGGGTGTGGGGCGGCCGGGTCGATCCGGTCGACGACGACTGGGGCGACGTCGAGGCCACCATCGCCCTCGACGGCACCCGCTACACCGCCGACGCCCTCACCGGGCTCGACGCGTTCTCCCACGTCGACGTCGTCTACTGCTTCCACCTGCTCGACCCGGCCGAGATCGTGCTGGGCACCCGCCGCCCCCGAGGCAACCCCGACTGGCCCGAGGTCGGGATCTTCGCCCAGCGCGGGCGGGTGCGGCCGAACCGCCTCGGCGTGAGCACCGCCGAGATCGTCTCGGTCGACGGGCTCGAGGTGAGGGTGCGGGGGCTCGACGCCGTCGACGGCACGCCGGTGCTCGATCTCAAGCCCCACATGTCGGGCTTCGCCCCGCGCACGGAGGTCCGCGAGCCCGACTGGTCCCTCGAGATCATGCGCGACTACTGGCACCGCCCCTGAACCACCCCCCCCGATGGCTCGATCCGCGCCCCTCCAGGGGCCGCGATCGAGCCACCGGTGGGTCAGTGGCGGAAGTGGCGCTCGCCGGTGAGGACCATGGCCAGGCCGGCCTCGTTGGCGGCGGCGATGACCTCGTCGTCGCGGATCGAGCCACCGGGCTGCACCACGCAGGCCGCGCCGGCCTCGATGGCGCCCTCGAGCCCGTCCGGGAACGGGAAGAAGGCGTCGGAGGCGTACACGCCGCCCACGGCCCGACCGGCGGCCTTCTCGCCCGCCAGGCGGCCGGCGTCACGGCGGTTCTGCTGGCCGCAGCCGATGCCGACGGCGGTGCCGTCCTTCACCAGCACGATCGAGTTCGACGTGACCTTGGCGACGACCCGCCACGCCACCTCGATGTCGGCCCACTCCGCCTCGGTGGGCTGCCGCTCGGTGACGACCTGCCACGCCGACCGGTCGACGGTGACGTGGTCGGCGGTCTGCACGAGGTAGCCACCGTCGATCGAGCGGAGGGTGAGCTCGGGCATCGCCGGGGCAGTGGCCTCGAGGATGCGCAGGTTCTTCTTCTTCTCCTGCAGGAAGGCCAGCGCGTCGGCGTCGTAGGCCGGGGCGATGAGCACCTCGGTGAACACGGGCTGGATGGCCTCGGCGACCGCCAGGCTCACCGGGCGGTTCACCGCGACGATGCCACCGAAGGCCGACACCGAGTCGCACTCGTGGGCCCGGGTGTAGGCGGTGAGGATGTCGTCGGCCACCGCGGCACCGCACGGGTTGGCGTGCTTGATCACCACGGCCGCCGGACCGTCGCCGAGCGAGTGGGCCAGCTGCCAGGCCGCCTCGGTGTCGTAGACGTTGAGGTAGCTCATGTCCTTGCCGCCGTGCTGCACGGCGGTGGCCCACCAGCCCTGCTCGCCCCGCGTCGTGTAGCGGGCGCCGACCTGGTGGGGGTTCTCGCCGTAGCGCAGCACCTGGGCCCGGTCGAGGGTGAGCGAGATGGTCGCCGGCAGCTCGGCCGGGGCGTCGGCGTCTGCGGCCGACGCGGCCTCGCCGGGGGCGGGCTGGCCGGCGTCGAACCAGGCCAGGATCTCGGCGTCGTAGGCCGCGGTGTGGGCGAAGGCGTCGCGGGCCAGGCCCCGGCGGGTGTCGAGCGAGAGCGAGCCCGACGAGCGCAGCTCGGCGAGCACCTCGTCGTAGCGCGACGGGTCGGTGACGATGCCGACGTGGGCGTGGTTCTTGGCCGCGGCCCGCACCATCGCGGGACCGCCGATGTCGATCAGCTCGATCGAGGGCTCGGCCGAGAACGGGTAGAGGTTGGCCACCACGAGGTCGATGGCCTCGATGCCGTAGGTGTCCATGTCGGCCCGGTGCTCGGGGTTGGTCGGGTCGGCGAGGATGCCGCCGTGCACCTTCGGGTGCAGCGTGACCACCCGGTGCCCGAGGATGGCGGGGAACCCGGTGAGGTCGGCCACGTCGGTGACGGGGATGCCGGCCTCGGCGATGGCCCGGGCGGTGCCGCCGCTGGACACGAGGTCCCAGCCCAGTTCGTTCAGGCCACGGGCGAGGTCGACGACCCCGGCCTTGTCGTACACGGAGAGAAGGGCCCTCACTGGACGCTGCCCCTTTCGAGGATCTCGGAGATGGTGCGGACGTAGATGCGGCGCTCGACGGCCTTGATGCGCTCGTGGAGCGACTCGACGGTGTCACCCGGCTCGACCGCCACGGCCTCCTGGGCGAGGATCGGCCCGGCGTCGACCTCCTCGGTGGCGACGTGCACGGTGCAGCCCGTGACCTTCACCCCGTAGGCCAGCGCGTCCTCCACGCCGTGCCAGCCGGGGAACGACGGCAGCAGCGCGGGGTGGGTGTTGAGGATGTGGCCGGGGTAGGCGTCGAACATGCCCTGGCCGAGGATCGTGCCGAACCCGGCCATGGCGACGAGGTCGACGTCCCAGCCCGAGAGCACCCCGACGAGCTCGGCGGTGTAGCCGTCTCGGTCGAAGTCCTTGCCGTAGCTGCGGCGCTCGACGAGCTCGCAGGGCACGCCGTGGCGGGCGGCCACCTCGGTGGCGGCGCACGGGCGGTCGAGCACGACCACGGCGACCGGGATGCCGGCCGAGCAGATGGCGTCGAGGATGGTTCCGCTGCCCGAGGCCAGCACGGCGAGCCGCATGGCCGCCGAACCTATCAGCGGGCGTGGAGGGGCCGTCCCGGGAGGGCGCCGGTGTGCTCGCCGCCGTCCATCAGCACCTGGCCGTTCACCACGGTGGCCACGTAGCCCTGTGCCCGCTGCACGAAGCGGCCGGCACCACCGGGGAAGTCGCGGGCGTAGGTCGGCAGCGGCAGGAACAGCGAGGCCGGGTCGATCACGTTGAGGTCGGCGCGCCGCCCCTCCTCGACCACGCCCCGGTCGGTGAGGCCCAGGAACTCGGCCGGCTCGGAGGTGAGCCGGCGCACGCCCTCCTCGAGCGGCACCAGGCCCCGCTCCTGCACCCAGTAGGAGAGGAAGAACGTGGGCTGGCTGGCGTCGAGGATCTGCCCGACGTGGGCGCCGGCGTCGGCCAGGCCCATCATCACGAGCGGGTCCTGGAGCATCTCGGCGATGACCTCGAAGTCCTGGTTCAGCACCGGCCAGTTGAGGACGACCCGGCCCTCGGTGGCGAGGCACAGCTCGACGTACGCCTCGACGGCCGACGTGCCGGCCCGCTCGGCGTGGGCGGCGAGGCTGTCGGTCGGAGCGCAGTCGTAGCGGGCGCCACGATCGGGCGTGAGCACGAAGAACTCGCGCCAGCCCTCGAGGCCGCGGGGCCCGTCGCCGCCGTCGACGAGCCGGGCCCGCACCGCCGGGTCGGCCATCAGGGCCAGGCGGGCGGGGGCGTCGAGGCCGGCGAGCACCTCCCACCCCGGGCGGTGGTCGAACGGGGTGGCGTGGTCGAGCGAGAAGATCACGCCGATGCCCCGCGAGGTGGTCTGGGGCCGCAGCTGCGCGCCGGCGGCGTTGGCCTCGGCCACGAAGCCGAGCGTCTGCCGCCACAGGTCCGGGTCGGCGAAGGTGTTGGTGAGGTTGAACGTGAACGGCCGGCCCGACGCCTTGCTCATCGCGGCCATCAGGGCGACCTCGCTGCGGGCGCGCTCGCGGCCCGGGCCCTCGCCGTCGAAGCGGGGGGCGCAGCCGAAGGCGCCGCGACCGTGGCGGCCGAGGACGTCGGCAAGGGCGACGAGCTCGCGCTCGCCCGCCCACGTGCCGGGCACGTTGCGGCCGTCGGGGGCGACGTGGCGCCCGGTGCGCGAGGTCGAGAAGCCCACCGCGCCGGCGACCATGGCCTCGTCGACCATGGCGATCATGGCGGCCAGCTCGGCGTCGGTCGGGTCGGCGCCCTCGTCGAGCGAGCGGTCGCCCATGGCGTGGAACCGCACCGCGCCGTGGCCGACGAAGCCGCCGACGTTGAGGCCCTTGGGCTCGGAGGCGAGCCAGCGCAGGTACTCGCCGTAGGTCTCCCACGTCCACGGCAGGCCCTCGAGGATCGACGCGGCCGGGATGTCCTCGACCGACTCCATGACCTTGGCGAGGAACGTCTCCTCGCCCCGGCGCACCGGGGCGAAGGTCATGCCGCAGTTGCCGAGCACCACCGACGTGACGCCGTGCCAGCACGACGAGGTGCCCAGCGCGTCCCACCCGATCTGGGCGTCGAGGTGGGTGTGGATGTCGACGAAGCCGGGGGTGACCCAGGCGCCGTCGGCGTCGATCGTGCGCCGGGCAGGCCCGAGGTCGCGGCCGACCGCGACGATCGTGTCGCCGTCGACGGCGACGTCGGCGGGCTCGGGCAGGGCGCCCGTGCCGTCGACGACCAGCCCCCCGCTGATCACCAGGTCGTGCACGGGAGCGAGGGTACCGTTCGGCCGGTGAGCGAGCCGGACGTCGTCGCCAGCCCCCGAGATCCCTACGCCCCGATGACACCGGGCTGGGCCAACCGCACGCCCGTGCTGGTGCTGCTGATCCTGGGCATGCAGGTGCTCTTCATCTGGAGCTACGTGGCCGCGCTCCACGAGCCCACACCGCACCACGTGCCGCTCGGCATCGTGGCGCCGCAGGCGGTCGTCACCCAGCTCCAGCAGGAGGTCGCGGCCCAGACCGACGCCGTCACGCTGGTGCCCCTCGAGTCGGCCGACGAGGCCCGCCGCCTGGTCCAGCAGGGCACGCTCGGCGGGGCGGTGGTGATCGCCGGGTCGGGCGCCAACCTCGACACCCTCGTCGTCACCGGCGTGCCGAGCATCGCCTACGAGAGCCTCTACCGCGAGGTGCTCGACGGCATCGACCAGGCCCTCGCCGCCAAGGACCCCTCCACCGCACGGGGCTACACCGTCGAACGGGTCAACCCCTTCGACGCCGGCGACCCGAAGGGCCTCACGCCCTTCTACCTCTCGGTCGGGTGGGTGGTCGGCGGCTACCTGCTCGTCGCGTTCTTCGGCTTCACCCAGCGCCACGTCCACGGCTGGGCCGGCCTGGCCCGCCGCCTCGCCCTCCTGGTCGGCTACGCCGTGGCGTCCGGCGTGCTCGGCGCCGTCATCGTGGGCCCGGTGCTCGGCGCCTTCGACGGCCACGTCGTCGCCCTCGCCGCGTTCGGGGCGGCGCTGTCGTTCGCGGTGTGCGTGAGCGTGCAGGCCGTCGAGCTGCTCGCCGGACCGATCTACGGCACCGGCCTGGCCATCGTGGCGTTCGTGGTGATCGGCAACCCCTCGGCGGGCGGCCCGTTCCCCCGCAGCTTCATGCCCGCGCTGTGGCAGCACGTCGGCGCCTGGCTGCCGCCCGGCATGGGCTCCGACGGCATCCGCGCCATCGTCTACGGGGTCGACGGCATGGGCGCGGTGCTCGGCCGCATCGCCCTGTTCAGCGTGCTCGGCGTGGCGGTGTGCGTTGCCGGCACCGCCTGGCTCGTCCACCGAGACCGGGCCGCCGACGCCGACGCCGACATCGACGAGAGCCCGGCGCCGACCACCGAGCCCGCCGCCTGAGCGTTCGGGAAGAATCCCCGACGAGCTGTCGATCCGCGTCGCACCCGTTCGTCGTACGGGCAACCATCGAGACCGGAGGGGAACCCCATGCGCTACCTGCTGATGATCTGCGTCGACGAGACCGTCGACAACCGACCGAGCGACGCCACCGCGATGAGCGACGACTACGCCGCCTTCATGGCGGAGATGGGGCCGCGCGGCGTGCTCCAGGGCGGCGAGCGCCTCCACCCGACCTCCGACGCCACGTGCGTGCGGGTGCGCGACGGCGAGGTGCTCACCACCGACGGCCCCTTCGCCGAGACCAAGGAGCAGCTCGGCGGCTACTTCCTCGTCGACTGCGCCGACCTCGACGAGGCCATCGAGGTGGCGTCCAAGATCCCGGGCGCCAAGGGCGGCACCATCGAGGTGCGGCCCATCTGGGAGATGGAGATGTAGTGGACGACGTCGAGGCCGTCCTGGCCGCCGCCTTCCACGACGAGTGGGGCCGCATCGTGGCGACGCTCATCCGGACCACCGGCGACTGGGACCTCGCCGAGGAGTGCGCGCAGGACGCCTTCGCCCGGGCCCTCGAGCGGTGGCCCGTCGACGGCGTCCCGCGCAACCCCGGCGCCTGGCTCACCACGGTCGCCCGCAACCGCGCCGTCGACCGCCTCCGACGCGAGGCGGTCGGCGCGGCCAAGGGGAGGGCGGCCGTCGACGCGGTGGAGGCGTCGATGCTGCCCGACGACCCCGACCACGACCGTGACGGCGGTGTCACCGACGACCGCCTCCGGCTCGTGTTCACCTGCTGCCACCCGGCGCTCGCCCTCGACACTCGGGTGGCCCTGACCCTGCGGACGCTGACCGGCCTGACCACCGCCGAGATCGCCCGGGCCTTCCTGGTGCCCGAGGCGACGATGGCGCAACGACTGGTGCGGGCCAAGCGCAAGATCCGCAACGCCGCCATCCCCTACCGCGTGCCGCCCGCGCACCTCCTCGCCGAGAGGCTCCCCGGGGTGCTGACCGTCGTCTACCTGCTCTTCAACGAGGGCTACTCGGCCAGCTCCGGCGCCGAGCTCCTGCGGGTCGACCTCGCCGAGCAGGCGATCCACCTGGCCCGCACCCTCGCCGAGCTCATGCCCGACGAGCCCGAGGCGCTCGGCCTGCTCGCCCTCCTGCTGCTGCAGCACGCCCGCCGCGAAGCGCGTGTCGACGCGACCGGCGACCTCGTCACCCTCGAGCACCAGGACCGCGCCCGCTGGGACCGGGCCCAGATCGACGAGGGCGTGTCGGTGCTCGAGGCGGCGCTGCGGCTCCGGCACCCCGGGCCGTACCAGGTGCAGGCCGCCATCGCCGCGTGCCACGACACGGCGCCGACCGCCGACGACACGGACTGGCCCCAGATCGCCGTGCTCTACGGCCAGCTCGCCGTCCACTCGCCGTCACCGGTCGTCGAGCTGAACCGGGCGGCCGCGGTGGCCATGGCCGACGGGCCGGCCGCGGGCCTCGTCCTGGTCGACGCGCTCGACGAGCGGGGCGAGCTGCGCGGCTACCACCTCCTGCCCGCCGCCCGCGCCGACCTGCTGCGCCGCCTCGACCGCACCGCCGAGGCGGCCGACGCCTACCGCGCCGCCCTCGCCCTCGACCCGCCCGACGCCGACGCCCGCTACCTGCGCCGCCGCCTCGCCGAGGTCACCGGCCCCTGAGCGCGCCGGAGGCCGGTGGCTGTGCGCCACCGGCCTCCGTCAGAGCTGCGTGCTGCCAAGCGGCAGGCTCAGGCCCAGCCGTGCTCCCGCACGACCTCGACCATGAGCTCGCCGGCCTCGGTGGGGTTCTTGCCCACGCGCACACCGGCGTCCTCGAGCGCCTCCATCTTGGCGGCGGCGGTGCCCTTGCCACCCGACACGATGGCGCCGGCGTGGCCCATCTTCTTGCCGGGAGGGGCGGTGACGCCGGCGACGTAGGAGACGACCGGCTTGGTCATCTTGGTCTTGATGAACTCGGCGGCCTCTTCCTCGGCCGAGCCACCGATCTCACCGATCATCATGACGGCCTTGGTGTCGGGGTCGGCCTCGAAGGCCTCCAGGCAGTCGATGAACGAGGTGCCCGGGACGGGGTCGCCACCGATGCCGACGCAGGTGGTGACGCCGATGTCCTGGAGCTTGAGCTCGTAGAGCGCCTGGTAGGTGAGCGTGCCGGAGCGGCTCACGATGCCGACCGGGCCACCCGGCTTGGCGATCTCACCGGCGGTGATGCCGATGTTGCACTTGCCGGGGCTGATGATGCCGGGGCAGTTCGGGCCGAGCAGGCGCACGTTGGGGTACTCGCGCTTGAGCTCGTTGAAGAACCAGGCCTCGTCGTGGGCGGGGACGCCCTCGGTGATGCACACGATGAACTCGACGCCACCCTCGGCGGCGTCCATGACGGCGGCCTTCACGCCGGGGGCCGGGATGAAGATGCACGCGGCGTTGGCGCCGGTCTCCTTCACGGCCTCGCCCACGTTGGCGAAGATCGGGATGCCGTCGACGTCCTCGCCGGCCTTCTTCGGGTTGGTGCCGGCCACGACGTTGGTGCCGTAGTCACGGTTGCGGAGGCCGTAGAAGCGGCCCTGGGAGCCGGTGAGGCCCTGGTAGACGACCTTGGTGTTCTCGTCGACGAAGATGCTCACGGGTTCCTCAGTTCTTCTTCGCCAGCTCGACCGCGGCAGCGGCGGCTTCGAGCATGGTGGGCTTGCTCTGCAGCTTCTCGGACAGGTGCGGCTCGAGCAGGGCCCGGCCCTCCTCGGCGTTGGTGCCGTCGAGGCGGATGACGATGGGGGCGGAGATGTCGACCATCTCGAGGGCGCCGATGATGCCCTTGGCGACCTCTTCGCCTCGGGTGATGCCACCGAAGATGTTGATGAAGATCGACTTGACGCTCGGGTCGTCGTTGATGACCTGGAGCGCACCGGCCATGACCTCGGCGTTGGCGCCGCCGCCGATGTCGAGGAAGTTCGCCGGCTTGCCACCGGCCTGGTTCACGACGTCGAGGGTGCTCATGGCGAGACCGGCGCCGTTGGCGATGACGCCCACGGTGCCGTCGAGGCCGACGTACTGGAGGCCCTTGGCGTGAGCGGCCTGCTCGCGCTCGTCACGGACCTGGGTGAGCTCGAAGTCGCCCCACTCGTGGCGGAACTCGGCGTTGTTGTCGAGCGTGACCTTGGCGTCGAGGGCGTGGACCTTGCCCTCGGTGGTGACGATCAGCGGGTTGATCTCCGCGAGGTCGCAGTCGCCCTCGACGTAGGCGGTGTAGAGCTTCAGCAGCATCTCCACCGCGCCGTCGGTGACGTCGGGGTTGAGCTTGGCGGCGAGCACCCACTCGCGGGCCTGCTCGGGCGTGAGCCCGTCGACCGGGTCGATCCAGATCTTGGCGATGGCGTCGGGGTCGGTGACGGCCACCTCCTCGATCTCCACGCCACCCTGCGCCGACAGCATGCCCAGGTGCTTCTTGGCGGAGCGGTCGAGGGTGAAGCTGGCGTAGTACTCCTCGGAGATGTCCGAGGCGTGCTCGATCCAGATGATCTTGGTGATGTGACCCTTGATGTCGAGCCCGAGGATGTTGTTCGCATGCTCTTCGAGCGCGGCGGCGTCGGGGGCGAACTTCACGCCACCGGCCTTGCCACGCCCACCGGCGTGCACCTGGGCCTTGACCATCACGGGGTAGCCGACTGCGTCAGCGGCCGCCAGGGCCTCCTGCACCGAGTCGACCGCACGGCCCTCGGAGACGGGGATGCCGAACGTGGCGAACAGCTGCTTGCCTTGATATTCGAGAAGATCCACGTCGGGACAAGGTAGTCAAGTAGCAGACAACCAGCCCAAACGGCGGCTGCCGAGGGCCGCCGGGCCCGACTCGCCACCGCCGCGCCCGCCGGGGATACTTGGGCGCCATGAGCCCGGTCACCCAGAGCAAGGCCCGCAACCCGCGGGCGGTGGCGCTCGCCGTCGCCGGCATCGTGGTCGGCATCGCGCTGGTGCTGATCGTGTTCGTGGTGGCCGTCCCGTCGCTCACCGAGTCCGGCAAGGTGCAGGTGAAGCTGGGCTCGGACACCTACAGCCCCGGCTCGGCCGAGGCGAAGGCCGACACCATCGCGACCGACGGCCCGATCCTGTTGCCCGACGTGTCGGGCCGCAACGAGCGCGACATCTTCCTCCAGCACATCGGCGACGACCCCACCACCGGCTGGTACGCCTTCGACGCCCGCCGGCCGGGCCAGCCTCGCAACTGCTCGCTGACGTGGGACTCCGGGGCCGACCACTTCGTCGACCCGTGCGACGGCACCGTGGTGCCGGCCGACGGCGCCGGGCTGCTCGCCTACACCGTCACCGTCACCGACAAGGGCGTCCTGGTGATCGACCTCAACGGCGACGACACCTCGACCACCACCAGCTCGAGCACGACCACCAGCATCCTCGTCACCCGCGAGTAGGCGGCCGGCCGGCCACGCGCCAGGGCCCGCAGCTCGACGCTACGGGCCCGTGCCAGAGGTGGTGGTGCCGACGGCCGGATCCGGCGGCGGCGGCGGCTCAGGCCGCGACGGTGAAGCTGCCCTTCATGCCCTTGTCGGCGTGATCGGTGATGCCGCACTCGTAGGTGTAGGTGCCCGGGGCGCTGAACGTGAGCGTGACCGAGGCGGTCTTGCCCGGGTCGGTCGGGCCGATCTCGCCGATCGCATTGCCGTCGGGGCCGATCACCTCGAACTCGTGCTGCTCGTCGGTGGCGGTGTTGGTGAGGGTGAACTCCACGGTCTCACCCTTCTTGGCGCTGAAGTCCATCATCCCGTGGTAGCCGTAGTCGTAGCCCTCGACCTCCACGGTGCGGCCGGCGGCGGCCTCGGTGGTGGCGGTGCCCGACACCGTGATCTCGGTGCGGATGCCGTCGCCCTTCTGGCCGGGCTTGCAGGCCACCTCGTAGGTGCCGGCGCCGAGGTCGACGGTGAAGTCGCGGCTGGTGCCCGGGCCGATGTTCTCGACCTCGCCCATCACCTTGTCGCCTTCGCCGTAGACGTAGACCTCGGTGACGTCGCTGCCCTTGTTGGAGACGGCGAAGGTCGTCGAACCGCTGCTGAGCGAGGTCGTGGCGACCTCGCAGGCGGAGTCGGTGGCCGTGACGGCGATGCTGTCACCGCCCTTCGTCTTGGACGAGCACCCGGCGAGGGCGGCGAGCAGGACGACGCCACCGACGGCGACGGCAGGGAACGTGCGGTTCATGTGAAGGGTCTCGGGGATGGTCGGACCGGCGCCGGGCACCGGCGATCGGTCAGGACGCAGCGATGGTGGTGCTGGTGGTGCTGGGCTCGCCCGGCGAGGCCACGGCCCGGGCCGGCGCCGACGCCGACGCCGCGGCCTTCGAGCGGGTGCCCCGGAAGAACAGGAACATGGTGGGCACCAGGTAGGCGAACCACACCACGACCTCGAGGACCGTCGGGTTGGGCGAGAAGTTGAAGATGCCCTTGAACAGCGTGCCGTACCAGCTCGAGGCTGAGTACCACGAGCTGATGTCGTAGGCGGTGGTGTTCAGGCCGGGCAGGACACCGGCCTCCTGGAGGTCGTGGAACCCGTAGGCGAGCACGCCGGCGGCGACCACGATGAGGAGGGCACCGGTGATGGTGAAGAACTTCGACAGGTTGATGGCGATGGCCTGCCGGTAGATCAGGTAGCCGAGGACGACGGCGGCGGCGAGCCCCAGCACGGCGCCGAGGATCGGGGCGGCGGTGTCGCCGGTGGCCTGGATGTTGGTCCAGAGGAACAGCGCGGTCTCGAGGCCCTCGCGGCCCACCGCGATGGTGGCCGTCGCCGCGAGCGCGATCGGTCCGAGGGCGAGGGCGTGGTCGAGCTTCTCGTGCAGCTCGCCCTTGAGCGACCGGGCCGTCTTCTTCATCCAGAAGACCATCCAAGTCACGAAGCCCACGGCGAGGATCGACATGAAGCCGCCGAAGGCCTCCTGGGCCTCGAAGGTCATGGTCGACGAGCCGTAGGTGAGGACCGCACCGAAGGCGAGCGACACCGCGATGGCGAAGCCGACGCCGATCCAGAGGGGGGTGAGCTTGTCCCTGCGACCGGTCTTCACGAGGTAGGCGACGAGGATGCCGACGACGAGCGCCGCTTCGAGGCCTTCACGCAGACCGATGAGGAAGTTCGAGAACACGGTGACCGGACCCCCGGGGGGACGAGATGATTAGGAATGCCTAACACATCACGAGGAGGATGCCAACCTAGGACAGGAGGACGCCTGACCGCCAGGGGCGAAGGTCCCGTCGCCCCACGGCGGCGACGCGCCTACCAGGGGTTTCCCGGGCCGGAGGTGGGCCGCTAGCGCTTCTCGAGGGGCGCCCAGGCCAGGAGCAGGCGCTTCTCTCCCACCCCGGCGAAGTGCACCACGGCCTCGGCCTTGTCGCCGGCCCCCTCGATGGCGGTGATCACGCCGTCGCCGAACTTGTTGTGGTGGACGTCGTCGCCCACCTTCAGGCCCAGGGCGTCGGCGCCGCTCGGGGCCGGCCGGGTGGGCTTGAGGGCGGCCTCGATGACGTCCTCGCGGTGGCGCTCGCGGTCGCGGTCCCGGTCGCGGCCCCCGCCACCGATGACCGAGCCGCTCCAGTCGTCGTCCTCGGAGCGCCGCCGGCGCGTGCCCCAGCCCTCTCCCCCGCCGTAGCTGCCCGGCGTGCGACCCCGCGGTGCCCCGTAGCCACCGCCCGACGAACCACCCCCGTAGCCGCCGCCCGAGCCGCTGCCGTAGCTGCCGGCCGATCGGCGCGACGCCCGCCGGTTGCCCTCGACCGACTGCACCAGCGCCTCGGGGATCTCGTCGAGGAAGCGGCTCGGCGGGTTGTACTGCGTGCCGCCGTAGAGGGTGCGGGCCCACGCGTGGGTGAGGTACAGCCGCTCGCGGGCCCGGGTGATGCCGACGTAGGCGAGGCGGCGCTCCTCCTCGAGCTCGTCGGGCTCGCCGATCGAGCGGAGGTGCGGGAAGACACCGTCCTCGAGGCCGATGAGGAACACCACCGGGTACTCGAGGCCCTTGGCGGAGTGGAGGGTCATGAGCACGACCGACGAGTCGTCGTCGTCGAGCTCGTCGGTGTCGGCGACCAGGCTGATCTGCTCGAGGAACTCGTCGATCGAACCGAAGTCGCGGGCGGCGCCGACCAGCTCGGCCAGGTTCTCGATGCGGCCCTCGGCCTCGATCGAGTGCTCGGCCTCGAGCTCGGCGACGTAGCCCGAGCGCTGCATGGCGGCCTCGAGCACGGCGGCCGGGCCGTCGGAGGTGAACAGCTGGAGGTCGTCGAGCAGCTTCAGGAAGTCGTCGATGCCCTTGACCGCCCGACCGGTGACGCCGGCGGCCGGCGCCTCCCGGAGCGACTCGAGGAACGTGATGCCGTGGCTGCGGGCGTAGGCGTCGAGGCGACCGATCGACGAGTCGCCGACCCCGCGCTTGGGCGTGTTGAGCACCCGCTTCACGCTGACCTCGTCGGCCGGGTTGACCGTGGCCTTCAGGTAGGCAAGGGCGTCCTTGACCTCGCGCCGGTCGTAGAACCGGGTGCCGCCCACCACCTTGTAGGGGATGCCCACGCGCATGAGGTACTCCTCGATGACGCGGCTCTGGGCGTTGGTCCGGTAGAAGATCGCGCAGTCGCCCCAGGTGTGGCCCGAGTCCTTCAGGTGCATGATCTGGTGGGCGATCCACTGGGCCTCGTCGGCCTCGTCGTCGGCGTGGTAGCGCACGATCGCCTCGCCCGGGCCCGACTCGGTCCAGAGCTCCTTGGGCTTGCGGCTGAGGTTGTTGGCGATGACCGCGTTGGCGGCGTCGAGGATCGTCTGGCTCGACCGGTAGTTCTGCTCGAGCAGCACCACGGTGACGTCGGGGAACGCGTCCTCGAACTCGACGATGTTCCGCATGTCCGCGCCGCGGAACTTGTAGATCGACTGGTCGGCGTCGCCCACGACGCAGACGTCACCGCTCTGGGCGCTGAGCATGAGGACGAGCTCGTTCTGCACCCGGTTGGTGTCCTGGTACTCGTCGACCATGACGTGCCGGAACCGGCGCTGGTAGTGCTCGAGCACCTCGGGGAAGCGGCGGAAGAGCTCGACGGTGTTGACCAGCAGGTCATCGAAGTCCATGGCGCCGGCCTTCAGCAGCCGGGCCTGGTACTCGACGAACACGTCGGCGATCTTGCGCTCGAAGATGGTCTTGGCCCGCTCCTTGTACTCCTCGGGCCCGAGGCCGTCGTTCTTGGCGGCGGAGATGCTGCCGTGAACCGAGCGAGGCGGGAACTTCTTGGCGTCGAGGCCGAGGTCGCGGATGACGTAGCCGGTGAGGCGGTGGGCGTCGGCCTGGTCGTAGATCGTGAACGACGACGGGAAGCCCATGCGGCCGGCGTCACGCCGCAGGATGCGCACGCAAGCCGAGTGGAACGTGGACACCCACATCTTCTCGGCCACCGGCCCGACCAGCTCGGCCACGCGCGACTTCATCTCGTCGGCGGCCTTGTTGGTGAAGGTGATGGCCAGGATCTCGAACGGCGAGATGCCCTGGTCCTTGATGAGGTGGGCGATGCGGTGGGTGAGCACGCGCGTCTTGCCCGACCCTGCCCCGGCCACGATCAGGAGCGGGCCGGTGGTGTGGGTGACGGCTTCGTACTGGACCGGGTTGAGGCCTTCGAGCAGGTCGTCCGACATCGCGGACCAACCCTACCGGTGGGGTGCGACGGCCTCGCCGGGGGTCACCGGCGCCCGGGGCGGGCGGATCAGTGCTGGGGCCGGGTCGCGCGGCGCACGGCGTGGTACGCCCGCTTCACCGGCCGGGGCGTGGCCCGGCGCAGGCGGTCGTAGCGGCCCAGCACCTTCGGGTCGAGTCCCTCGCGGGCCACCCAGTGGCCTCGCTCGTCGCGCGGGCCGTCGGGCCCTGGGTCGACCGTGTAGAAGTACGCGGCGACCGACAGCCGGGCCCGGTCGGGCGGGCAGGTGAGGGGGTCCGGCAGGCCGTGCAGCGAGTGGTCGCTGGTCTCGAAGATCAGCATGGTGTTGGCGAGGGGGGCGACGGTGCCGCCGACGCCCGACATGTCGGGCGCCCACATCTGGAGGTCGCCGCCGTAGGAGGCCGGCCAGTCGTGGTTGAGGTAGACGAGCACGTTCAGCCGGTGGTGCAGCCCCGTGCCCGGATGGGTCGGGAAGTCGCGGTGGACCTTCGTGTAGCCACCCGGGGGCGTGCGGTGCAGCCCCGCGAGGTGGTGGGTCGGGTCGTCGTGGAGGTCCTCGACGCCGGTGACCGCGGTGAGGAACGACCGGAACTCAGGAGCGTCGAGCGTGCGCAACAGGAGCTGGGTGTACGGGCCCAACCCCTCGGAGGCCTCGTCCTTCACCGTGCGGTCGGAGCGGCTCGAGCAGAGGTTGGC
>CAMFLJ010000050.1 GCA_945957335.1 uncultured Actinomycetes bacterium
ACCAGCACCCGGGCGTCGTCGTTGCCGGCCGCGTCGACGTGGCCCTCGATGGCGTAGCGGGTGTAGCCGAGCACCTCGGCCACCAGCGGCTCGAGGGCGGCCAGCGTGCGCAACGTGTTGTAGCTGAGGCGGTCGCGGGCGGCGCCGGTGGCGAGCACCTCCTTCACCAGCGGCACCTGCAGCAGGGTCTCGTCGCTGCGGGAGATGCCGACGGTGACGGTCTTGGCCTGGTGCTTGATGGCGTCGACCGGGCGGGTGAGCTCGTCGATGGCCGCGCTGAGCGCGGCCTCGAGGTCCTCGAGCACCACACCGGGGGTGCCGACCTTGCCGTGCTCGACCTGGTACGCCTCGAGCGGCGAGATGCCGAGGGCGTAGCGCCACACCGACGCGAGGCGCACCGCGCTGCTGGCCTCGAGGTGGCCGTCGTAGTCGCCGGCCCGCAGGCCGTCGAACCAACGGGCGGCCAGGGGTTGCAGCACGGGGCGCAGCGACGAGAGCAGGGCGTCGCCGTCGCGGCCACCGGTGGCCACCGCCGAGTCGATCGCCGCGCGGGCCTCGCGCAGCGGGCGGGCCTGGGCGTCGATGGCGAGCGCCGCCTCGTAGCCGAACAGGTGCCCGACCATGGCCGAGAGCACGAAGGCGAGGCGGGGGTCGACCGCCGGCACCAACACCACGTGGAGGGCGGCGGAGAAGCGCTCCTCGCCCTCGCTGGCGACCACGATCGGGGCCGCCTTGTGGGCCCGGTAGATCGCGACCTCCTTGGCCACGTCGTCGGCGGTGCTGCCCTGCAGGCCGGCCGCGCAGACCAGGATCAGCGGCTCCGACGAGAGGTCGATGTGCTTCTTGTCCTCGGTGCCGTCGCAGGCGATGGCCTTGTAGCAGAGCTCGCTGAGCTTGATCCGCACCTCTTCGGCGGCGATGCGGTTGGCGCCGTTGCCGACGATGGCCCAGTAGCGCCGCGACGGTGCGAGGCGCTGGGCGGCCACCGCGATGTCGGGGCGGAGGGCGAACGTGCGCTCCATCGCGGCGGGCAGCGATCGGAGCGCCTCGAGCAGGGCCGGGCGGTCGGGCGCCGTGGCCCCGAGCGCGTCGGCGATGGCGGCGGCGAGCAGGAAGCAGGCGGCGATCTGCGCGTAGAACGCCTTGGTCGAGGCGACGCTCATCTCCACGTCGCGGCCGTCGGACGTGTAGAGCACGCCGTCGGCGCGGTCGGTGAGGTCGCTGTTTCGCCGGTTCACGATCGCGACGACGTGGCCGCCGCGGGCGCGGACGAGGTCGACGGTGCGGTTCGTGTCGGTGGTCGTGCCCGACTGGCTCACCGCCACGATCAGGGTGTCGGCCATCGAGTCGGAGAGGTCGAACCCGGAGAGCTCGGTGGCCAGGGCCGACTCGATCCGCAGGTCGGTGCCGGGGGCGAAGGCGGCGAGCCCCTCGGCCAGCGCCCGGGCGGCCACCGCGGCGGTGCCCTGGCCGATGGCGACGACCCGGCGGATGGCGCCGGAGGCGAGCCCGGCCCGCACCTCGGCGTCGAGCACGTCGTCGCCGAGGCGGACCTCGAGCCCGTCGGCGCCCTCGACGAGCTTGCCCCGCAGCGTCTTGCGGAACGAGGCCGGCGCCTCCCCGATCTCCTTGAGGAGGAAGTGGGGGCTGTCGCCGCGGTCGATGTCGCGGGTGGTGATCTGCGCGGTGGCCAGCTCGTCGAGGCCGACGGCCAGCGGCGTGCCGTCGTAGGCCCACCGCTCGAGGCCCTCCACCGTGCCGGCCGACGCGCCCCGGAGGGCCATCACCTGGCCGCGGCTGGCGGGGTTCGACGGGTCGGCCGGCACCTCGCCGTCGAGGCGCAGGTAGGTGCCGGTCTCCTCGACCACGCCGTAGGGCTCACTGGCGACGATGAAGCTGTCCTCGGCCAGGCCCACGTAGAGCGCCTGGCCGCTGCCCCGCAGGGCGAGGAAGAGATCGTCGGGGGCGGCGGCGGTGCTGGCCGCGATGGCCACCGAGCCCTCGAGCTGGGTGACGGTGGCGCGGAACGCCTCGGTCACCGGCGTGCCGTCGACCATGGCCCGCGAGGTGAGGGTGGGGATCACCTTGGCGTCGGTGGTGATCTCGTCGGCGATGCGCAGGGCCTCGCTGGCCTTCAGGTCGGCGAAGTTGTCGACGTCGCCGTTCAGGACGGCGGTGACGTACGGGCCCGACGCCACGTCGAGCTCCTCGGAGTTGAGGGGGTGGGCGTTGGGCTCGGAGATGATGCCGACGCTGGCCCAGCGGGTGTGGCCGAGCACGACGGCCTCGACCGTGTCGGACGCCAGCGCCTGGCGCAGCAGCGTGTCGTCCGTGATGGCCTGGCGCAGCGCCCGGGTGTTGTCGCCGAGCTCGCCGATCTCGGCGGCCGCCTTGTACACGAAGCTCAGGTGGCCCTCGGGGGTGCGCACCGCCAGCGAGCCGAACAGCGGGTCGGCGGCGCGGGCGTCGAGCACCGCCTGCATGGCGGCGGACGTGAGGTCGAGGCCGTGGCCCCGCACGAGCAGGTGCAGCCCGGCGCTGTCGCGGCCCCGCACCTCGAGGCGGTCGATGGCGGAGAGCGCCTGGTGCACCGAGAGGGCCACGGCCAGGCCGGCCGGCCCGATGCCGGGGCCCACGAGCGTGCGCACGCCCTCGGCGGCGCGCAAGCGGTCGCGGCGGATCGCCCACACCGCGTCCTTCAGCGAGATCAGCGCGGCGTTCACGAGCTCGAGCTCGGCACCGCTCACGCCCTCGCCGGCGTCGAGACGGCGCTCGAGCGCCGCGGTCTGGCGGTCGAGGCCCTCGATCAGGTTGGCCACCGAGGAGGCCAGGCCGGGCGCCTCGAGCAGGGCCCGCACGCCGGCGACGCCGCGCAGCAGGGCATCGGCAGCGGCCACCTCGGCGGCGGCGTCGGCCATCCGGGAAGCCAGGCCCGCCTCACCGAGCGAGCCGTCGACGGCCGCCAGCCCGGCGGCGGCCGCCTCCAGGCGGTCGGTGATCTCCGCCGGCGACGGGGGCAGGCGGAGGGACGGACGACGGACGACGGCGATGATCCCGCACATGTGTGGGCCAGGCTCCCTGGCAATGGGCCCGCCGAGCGCCGTTGCTCGGGTCCCGGGTGGTCAGAACCCGGTCGAGTCTAGGGCCCGCCCCCGAGGGACCGGCCGACGCCCCCGGAGGAGCGGTGGTTCAGCCGCCGCAGAGCCCCTTGGCGACCTCGGCGAGGCGGTGGGCCACCTCGTCGGCCCGCTCGGGTGTCTCGGCCTCGACCATGACCCGCACCAGCGGCTCGGTGCCGCTGGGGCGCACGAGCACCCGGCCACGGCCCTGGAGGGCGGCCTCCTCGGCGGCGATCTCGGTGGCCATGGCCTCGGCGATGTCGGCGCGCCGCTCGGCGACGCGGACGTTCACGAGCACCTGCGGGAGCTGGGTCATGGAGGCGGCGGCCAGCTCGGAGAGCGGGCGACCGGTGCGCACGAGCAGATCGAGGAGCTGGATGCCCGAGAGCAGGCCGTCGCCGGTGGTGGCGAGGTCGGCCAGCACGATGTGGCCGGACTGCTCGCCGCCGAGCGAACCGCCCGTGCGCTCGAGCGCCTCGAGCACGTAGCGGTCGCCCACCGCGGTCTCGACCACCTCGATGCCCTGCTCGGCCATGGCCAGGCGGAACCCGAGGTTGGTCATCACGGTGACCACCACGCGGTCGTCGGCCAGGCGGCCCCGGTCGCGCAGGTCGACGGCGAAGAGGGCGAGGAGGTGGTCGCCGTCGACGAGCTCTCCCGCCTCGTCGACGGCCAGCACTCGGTCGGCGTCGCCGTCGAAGGCGAGGCCCACGGCGGCGCCGGTCTCGACGACCCGGCGCTGGAGGTCGCCCGGGTGGGTCGAGCCGCACCCGTCGTTGATGTTGTGGCCGTCGGGGTCGGCGTGGAGCACCTCGACCGCGGCCCCGAGGCGGCGCAGGGCCTCCGGCGCCACCGAGGAGGCGGCCCCGTTGGCGCAGTCGACGACCACGCGCAGGCCGTCGAGGCGCCGGCCCTCGAGCGACGACACGACCGCGTCGACCCAGGAGTCGAGGCCCGGCGGCGGCGCCTCGGGCACGAAGAGGGCCGGCGGGATCGGGGCGCCCTCGGCGGTGAGGCGGTCGAGAGCGGCCTCGAGGCGCTCCTCGACGTCGTCGGCCAGCTTGCGCCCACCGGCGGCGAAGAACTTGATGCCGTTGTCGGACCACGGGTTGTGCGACGCCGAGATCACCGCGCCGGGCACGTTGCACGCCGCGCACACCCACGCCACCGCCGGGGTGGGCAGCACGCCGAGGGTCTCGGGACGGGCCCCACCGACCTCGAGCCCACCGGCCAGCGCGGCCTCGAGCCGTGCACCCGAGGCGCGGGTGTCGCGGCCGATGACGAAGCCGGCCGCTCCCCCGAGCACCTCGGCCGCCGCCGCACCCAGGGCGGCGACGAGCTCGTCGGTGAGGTCGTCGGCCGGGCCCCTGACGCCGTCGGTGCCGAAGCGCAGGCTCATCGGGCGACCCGGGCGAAAACGACGACGTGCGCCTCCCCCGTGGGGGACGCGCACGTCGAGCGGAGCTGGAGATCGGCCACCGGTGGGTGGGACCGGATCAGCGCTTCGAGTACTGAGGAGCCTTGCGGGCCTTCTTGAGGCCGTACTTCTTGGACTCCTTCTTGCGATCGTCTCGCGTGAGGAACCCGGCCCGCTTGAGCTCGGGGCGCATCTCGGGGTCGATCTCGACCAGCGCACGGGCGATGCCGTGGCGCAGCGCACCGGCCTGGCCCGAGACGCCGCCACCGTCGATGCGGCAGTCGACGTCGTAGACCTCGTCGGTGTTGGTGATGCGCAGCGGCTCGGTGAGGATCATCCGGTGGGTGTCGGACGGGAAGTAGTCCTCGACGGAGCGCTTGTTGACGGTGATGACACCGGTGCCGGGGCGCAGGTTCACGCGGGCCACGGCGCGCTTGCGGCGACCGGTCGACTGGATCAGGGGGTTCGGCATGTCGTGTCCTCGGTGGTGGCCGCTCAGCGGGCCTTGGCGTGGGCGAGCTCGAGGGCCTCGGGCTGCTGGGCACCGTGGGGGTGCACCGGGCCGGCGTAGACCTTCAGCTTCTTGATCTGCTGGCGACCGAGGCGGTTCTTGGGGAGCATGCCCCGGACGGCGCGACGGACGGCCTCGGTGGGCTTGGTGGCGATGAGCTCGCCGTAGCTCTGGGAGCGCAGGCCGCCCGGGTAGCCCGAGTGGCGGTGCACGAAGAGCTTGTCGCCCTTGTTGGAGGTGAGGACCACCTTGTCGGCGTTGATCACGATGACGTGGTCGCCGGTGTCGAGGTGGGGCGTGTAGGTGGGCTTGTGCTTGCCGCGGAGGATCCGGGCCACCTCGGTGGAGAGGCGGCCGAGGACCATGCCATCGGCGTCGATCACGTACCAGCCACGCTGGATCTCGCTGGCCTTGGGGGAGTAGGTGCGCACGCGCGACCCTTCACTGTCTCGAGACTTGCTGTCGGAACATCTGGACTTCTGGGCGCCGGCATGCGCGAACGAGCGCGCGCCAGGGCGGCTGACCAAGATACGGCCCCGGGCGCCGGTGGGCAACTCGCGCCCACCGGCCCCGGCCGCGAAGGGTCAGCCGGCGCCCGGGTACGCCAGGTGCACGGCGGCCTCGGGGGTGCAGATCCGGGCCGCGATCGTCTCCTCCAGGTACAGCTCCACCGAGGTGGCGTCGTGGTGCAGGTAGCCGATGGCGAAGTCCTGGCCGGTCACCAGCTCGACGTCTCCTCCGCGCTGGCTGACCACCACCGCACCGTCGATGGCGGGGGCGAAGACCACCGGGCCACCCTCGAGGATGAGCTGGAGGTGCTTGAGCACCGGGTAGCCGCCGGCCTCGCTCTGCTGCATCACCCCGGCGTAGCAGCGCGGCCCCAGGGCGATGCCCCACGGGCCCTCCACGCCGGCCTCGCGCATCACCGCCACCGCCTCGGCCGCGTGGGTCGGGTAGGCGGCGTAGTCGTCGGAGATCATCACCGGGTCGTGCGGGGTGGCCTCGGTGAGCCCCACGATGCCGGCGCTGGCCAGGCCGTGGAACACCGCGAGGTCCTCCGCTCGGGCGGCCCGACGGGCCGCGGCCACGACCGGCTCGAGGTCGGCGTCGCAGGCGCCGCGGCCGATGGCGTCGAGCTCCTCGCGCTCGAGGGTGAACGGGGTCCGGATCTCCACGAGGGGGCGGACCTCCCGCGGCCGAACCGAGACGGCGCCGCCCTCGATCGGCTCGGCCGGGCCGAGGCGACCGGTGGGGATCGACGAGAACGACCAGCCGTGGGGGCCGCCCGTCGATCAGCTTCCGGGCCGCGAGGTAGTTGGTGAGGCTGCGGCGGGCCTCGTCGTCGATCTCGGCCCAGGCCTCGGCCGTGATCGGGGCCTTCTGTCGCATCAGGTGGTCCACGTCATGCTCCCTTCAGGCTGCCGATGTCGAGGCCGCCCGCGTCGCTGCCGGGCTCGGGGGCGGCGGTGCCGTCGCCCTCTCCTCCCCCGTGCTCGGCCCGCTCCTCGATCTCGGTGATCGGGCCCTCGGTGAACAGGTAGGTGCGGAGGTGGCGATCGAGGACGGGGTCGTGGCGGCGGAGCCACTCGAGCGTCATCGCCGCGTGCTCCTTCTCCTCGTCCCGGTTGTGGGCGAGCACTGCCGCCAGATCCGGATCGGTTGCGGCATCGACCCGCTGGTCGTACCAGTCGACCGCCTCGAGCTCCTCCATGATCGACTGGATCGCACGGTGGCGGTCGATCGTGGCGGGCTTCAGGCGGTCGAGCGGCTCGTGGTAGGCCTCGCTCGACATGGCGCACTCCTGGGGTGGTGGTCTTCGGGGGCGGCCGCCGACGGCCGCCGACCGTTCCCTTCCCCCCACCCCGCCCGGGCATTCGCCCTGTGGCGCACGACCGTGAGCCACGACACGACCTCACCTCGCCGGTGACGGTCAGACCGGAGTCAGAGAGGTGGTGCCTCGCCGTAGTCGACCTCCCAGAGGCACAGGCCCTGGGGCGGTGCGATGGTGCCCGCCACCTGGCGGTCGCGCGCCCGGATGATGCCCGCCATCTCGCCCGCCCGCCGGCGACCCCGGCCCATGTCGACCAGGGTGCCGGTGATGCTGCGCACCATCTGGTGGCAGAACGCGGTGGCCTCGATGTCGAGGCGCAGGAGCTCGTCGCCGAGCACGTGCCAGCGGGCGTCGAGGACCCGCCGCACCAGCGACACCTCGCCGGCGCCCTTGGGCCGGCGGCAGAAGCTCGAGAAGTCGTGGCTGCCGATCAGCGCGTCGCAGCCCAGCCGCAGGGCAGCCACGTCGAGCGGCTCGGGCACCCACCAGGTGGTGGCGGCCAGGAACGGATCGGGCACCGGCCGGTTGAGCACCGTGTAGCGGTAGCGGCGGGCGCGCGCCGAGAACCGGGCGTCGAACCCCGGGTCGGCCACCGAGGACTCGCGCACCACGATCGACGGCACGCACTGGCCGTTGACCGCTCGGGCGATGCGCACCGGGTCGGCCTTGGCCTCGTCGACGTCGAACGACACCACCTGGCCCCAGGCGTGCACGCCGGCGTCGGTGCGACCGGCCACCGAGAGCACGACCTCGTGCCCGCAGAAGCGCTCGATCACCTCGCGCAGGGTGCCGGCCACGGTGGCCACGCCCTCGTTCTCGGCCATGCCCCGGAAGCGGCCGCCGTCGTAGGCCACGAGCAGGCGGACCCGGATCCGGCCCGGCGCCGGGGGTGCCACCTCGACCGGGGCCGCCACCGCGAGGAGGGCGGGACGCGCGTCGGCCGACCCCTGGAGGTCGGCCGACGGATGGGTCATGTTGGGCGAGCGGTGGTTCAGACCAGCTCGATGCGCGCCATCGGGGCGTTGTCGCCCTGGCGCGGGCCCAGCTTCAGGATCCGGGTGTAGCCGCCCGGACGGTCGAGGTAGCGGGGGCCGATGTCGTCGAACAGCTTCGACGCCATCTCCTTGTCACCCATGTAGGCCACGACCTGGCGGTGACGGTGCACGCCACCCTTCTTGGCCTTGGTGATGAGCTTCTCGGCGATGGGGCGCAGGGCCTTGGCCTTGGCCTCGGTGGTGACGATGCCCTCGGCGGCGAAGAGCGACGCCGCCAGGTTGGCCATCATCAGCCGCTGGTGGGACGCCGAGCCGCCGAAGCGCTTCGACTTGGTGGGGGTTGCAGGCATCTTCTGATCAGTCCCGGTGCTTGAGCGACAGACCGCGCTCGTCGAGCTTCTGGATGACCTCGTCGAGCGACTTCTGGCCGAAGTTGGTGATGGCCAGCAGGTCGTCCTCGGTCTTGAGCAGGAGCTCGCCGACCGTGTTGACCTGTGCCCGCTTGAGGCAGTTGCGGGGACGCTCGCTCAGGTCGAGGTCCTCGATGGGGAGATCGAGGTCGGGCGACCCCGTGGTGGTGACGGCGACCTCGCCGAGCTCCAGGCCCTGGGGCTCGTCGCTCATCTCGGCGACGAGCTGCACCAGCGACTGCAGCGTGGCACCGGCGGAGGCCAGGGCCTCACGGGCGGTGATCGAGCCGTCGGTCTCGATGTCGAGCACCAGGCGGTCGAACTCGGTCGACTGCTCCACGCGGGTGGGCTCCACCGAGAAGGTGACGCGCCGCACCGGCGAGAAGATGGAGTCGACCGGGATCACACCGATGGTGTTCGAGGTCTTGTTGCGGTCGGCGGAGACGTAGCCGCGGCCCTTCTCGACCGTGAGGTCGAGGGCGAGCCGACCCTGGCCGTTCACCGTGGCGAGGTGGAGGCCGGGGTTGAGGATCTCGACGTCGGCGTTGAGCGCGATGTCGGCCGCGGTGATCTCGGCCGGGCCACGGACGTCGAGCCGGAGGGTGACCGGCTCGTCGCTGTAGACCCGCAGGACGAGGTCCTTGAGGTTCAAGATGATGTCGGTGACGTCCTCGGTGACACCCTTGATGGTGTCGAACTCGTGGAGGGCGTCGTCGAACCGCACCTGGGTGACCGCTGCGCCGGGGATCGACGACAGCAGCGTGCGCCGGAGCGAGTTGCCCAGGGTGTGGCCGAAGCCGGGCTCGAGCGGGCCGACTGCGAACAGCTGACGGTCGCCATCGGCATCGCCGAGCGCTTCGACCTTCGGGCGCTGCATGACCAGCATGTGTGTCTACCTCGGTTCCGTGAGATTCGGGAACGGCGCCGTGGGCGGGGGGGCTCCCCCGCCGACGGGGCCTACTTCGAATAGAGCTCGACGATGAGCTGTTCGCGCACCGGCACGTCGATCTGGTCGCGCAGGGGGGCCTGGAGCACGGTGGCGGTGAGGCCACCCTCGCCCGACTCGAGCCACGCCGGGGGCGTGCGGTCGAGCACCTCCTTGTTCCACTGCACGACGACCATCTCACGGGCCTTGTCGCGGAGGGTGACGACGTCACCCTTGCGGACCCGGTAGCTGGGGATGTCGACCCGCCGGCCGTTGACGTTGATGTGGCCGTGACCGACGAACTGCCGGGCCTGGGGGCGGGTGGCCGCCCAGCCGGCGCGGTACACGACGTTGTCGAGCCGCATCTCGAGGAACCGGAGCATGTTCTCGCCGGTGACGCCTTCCTTGCGGTTGGCCTCCTCGTAGAGGTTCCGGAACTGCTTCTCGGACAGGCCGTAGGTGAAGCGGGCCTTCTGCTTCTCCTGCATCTGGAGCAGGTACTCGCTCGGGTTGCCACGACGGCGGGTGCGGCCGTGCTCACCGGGCGGGTAGGGGCGCTTCTCGAGGGCGACGGTCTCGCCCTTGGTGCCGAAGATGTTGGTGCCGAGGCGGCGCGACACGCGCGCCTTCGGGCCGGTGTAACGAGCCATGTCAGACCCTCCGACGCTTGGGCGGGCGGCAGCCGTTGTGCGGGACCGGGGTGACGTCCTTGATCCCGGTGACCTCGATGCCGGCGTTCTGGATGCTGCGGATCGCGGTCTCACGACCGGAGCCGGGGCCCTTCACGACCACGTCGACCTTGCGGACGCCGTGCTCCATGGCCCGGCGGGCGCACTGCTCGGCGGCCATCTGGGCGGCGAAGGGGGTGCTCTTGCGGGAGCCCTTGAAGCCGACGTTGCCGGCCGAGGCCCACGCCAGCACGTTGCCGTCCTGGTCGGTGATGCTGACGATGGTGTTGTTGAACGAGCTCTTGATGTGAGCGACGCCGTAGCTGACGTTCTTGCGTTCCTTCTTGCGGGGGCGACGGCCCCCGGACGACGGCTTCGCCATTACTTGCGACCCACCTTCTTCTTGCCGGCCACGGTCTTCTTCGGGCCCTTGCGCGTACGAGCGTTGGTGTGGGTCCGCTGACCCCGCACCGGGAGGCCGCGGCGGTGGCGCAGGCCCTGGTAGCAGCCGATCTCCATCTTGCGCCGGATGTCCTGGTCGACCTCGCGGCGCAGGTCGCCCTCGACCTTCATGTCGGCGTTGTCGATGTAGGCGCGGATCCGGTTCACCTCTTCGTCGGTGAGGTCACGGACGCGGGTGGAGGGATCGATGTCGGTGCCGGCGCAGATCTGCTGGGCAGTCGTGCGGCCGATGCCGAAGATGTAGGTGAGGCTGATCTCGAGCCGCTTCTCGCGGGGGATGTCGACGCCGGAGATACGTGCCATGTCAGCCCTGCCTCTGCTTGTGGCGGGGGTTCTCGCAGATGACCTGCACACGCCCGTGGCGGCGGATCACCTTGCACTTCTCACAGATCTTCTTGACGCTTGGTCGTACCTTCATCACTTCTTCCTTGTCACCTGGATCGTTCCAGGGTCACCGGGGCGTGTTCCCCCCGGCGGGTCCGACCACGGGGGCCGGACGCTCGTTGAGTGGGTGCTGCTGGCGCTGCGGGTGCTACTTGTACCGATAGGTGATGCGGCCGCGGGTGAGGTCGTACGGCGTCAGCTCCACCTGGACGCGATCACCCGGCAGGATGCGGATGTAGTGCATGCGCATCTTCCCGGAGATGTGGGCCAGCACCTTGTGGCCGTTCTCGAGCTCGACGCGGAACATGGCGTTCGGCAGCGGCTCGATGACCGTCCCTTCCAGGACGATCGCGTCTTCCTTGGGCTTCGGCAGCGTGGTCCTCCTGCTCGCACGGGTGCGCCTACCCGCACGCTGGGCGCGGGGGCGCGGAATGGCCGAGGGACGATCCTAGCGGGACGCGCCAGCACTTCCAAATGCGCCGCACCGCGGGGACGTCGTTCCCGCTCACCGTAGCGCGGGATCAGGGCCGGGTGAGGATCTCCGGGCCGTCGTCGGTGAGGGCGACGGAGTGCTCGAAGTGGGCTGACAGCGAGCCGTCGGCGGTCACCACCGTCCAGCCGTCCTCGGTGAGGAAGGTGTCGGGCTCGCCGACGTTCACCATCGGTTCGAGGGCCAGGGTCATCCCCCGGGTGAGCTTGGTGCCCTTGCCCCGGCGCCCGTGGTTGGGCACCTCGGGCTTCTCGTGCATGGCCCGGCCGATGCCGTGGCCCACGTACTCGCGCACCACCGAGAAGCCGGCAGCCTCGACCACGGACTGGACGGCCTCGCCGACGTCGCCCATGCGCCCGCCGGGCACCATGGCGGCGATGCCCGCCATCATCGAGCGCTCCGTGACCTCGAGCAGGCGGGCCGCCTCGGGGCTGATCTCCCCCACCGGCGCCGTGAAGGCGGCGTCGCCGTGCCAGCCCTCGACGATCGCACCGCAGTCGATCGAGATGATGTCGCCCTCCTGCAGCACCGTCGGGCCCGGGATGCCGTGGACGATCACGTCGTTGGGCGAGGCGCAGATCACCGCCGGGAACCCGTGGTAGCCGAGGAAGTTGGAGGTGGCCCCGCGCGAGGCGAGCACCTCGCGGCCGATGGCGTCGAGCTCGGCGGTGGTGACACCGGGGCGGATGGCGGTCCGGATGCGGTCGTGCATCTCGGCCACGACCCGGCCGGCGGCGCGCATGAGGCGCAGCTCCTCTCGGCTGCGCCCGCCCATGGGCTCAGCCCGCGAGGTGGGCGTCGATCGCCGCGATCAGCCGGCCGGTGACCTCGTCGGGGGTGCCGAGGCCGTCGACGGCGACGAGCACGCCGGTGCCCTGGTACCAGTCGATCGTGGGCTGGGTGTCGGTGGCGTAGGCGGCGAGGCGCTTGGCCACCGCCTCGGGGGTGTCGTCGTCGCGCTGGACGACCTCTCCCCCGCAGGTGTCGCAGGTCCAGCCCGAGCTGGGCGGGGCCTCGGTGGAGTAGATCCGCCCGCAGCTCTTGCAGACCCGCCGCGACGAGATGCGCTCGAGGACGACGTCCTCGGGCACCTGGAGGTCGACGGCGACGTCGATGGTGGCGAAGCGGCCCAGCGCCTCGGCCTGCACGACCGTGCGCGGGAAGCCGTCGAGCAGGAACCCGCCGGTGGCCACGTCGGGCTCCGACAGGCGCTCGTCGACCACGCCGAGCATGACCTCGTCGGGGACGAGGCGGCCCGAGTCCATGTAGGACTTGGCCTCGAGGCCGATCGGGGTGGCGTTGGCCACCGCGGCGCGCAGCATGTCGCCGGTGGAGATGTGCGGCGCACCGTAGTGCTGCGACAGCCGGACGGACTGGGTGCCCTTGCCCGCGCCCTGACGACCGAAGATGACGAGGCGGACGGCCACTACTTCAGGAACCCTTCGTAGTTGCGCATCATGAGCTGGCTGTCGACCTGCTTCATGGTCTCCAGGGCCACACCCACGGCGATGAGGATCGAGATGCCGGTGAACTGCACGGTGGTGCCGGGCAGGTACGTGGTGAGGAGGAACGACGGGATCAGGGCCACGGCGGCGATGAACAGCGCGCCGGGCAGCGTGATCCGCGACAGCACCTTGGCGAGGTAGCGCTCGGTCTGGGGCCCGGGACGGATGCCCGGGATGAAGCCGCCCTGCTTGCGCAGCGTGTCGGCCTGCTTGACCGGGTCGAAGGTGATGGCCGTGTAGAAGTACGCGAACCCGATGATCAGGAGGCCGAACACGAGCATGTGGATCGGCGAGTTCGGGGTGACGAGGTTGGAGTCGATCCAGTCACGGAGGCTGGCGCCCCAGCCGCTGTCGGGGAGCACGAAGCTCAGCAGCTGCGGCAGGTAGAGCACCGAGCTGGCGAAGATGATCGGGATGACGCCCGACTGGTTGACCTTCAGCGGGATGTAGGTGCTCTGGCCGCCGTACATGCGCCGGCCCACCACGCGCTTGGCGAACTGCACCGGGATGCGGCGCTGGCCCTGCTCGACGAAGACGATGGCCACGAGGATCACCAGGTAGCCGGCCAGGACGAACACCACCGCCGACCAGCCGCCGTTGGCCTTGATGAGGCCGAACTGGTTGGGCAGGCCGGCCACGACCGAGGCGAAGATCAGCAGCGACATGCCGTTGCCGATGCCGCGCTGGGTGACGAGCTCGCCCATCCACATCAGCAGCGCCGTGCCGGTGGTGAGGGTGAGCACGATGAGCAGCACGTGCCAGATGTCGAAGTTGGGCACCAGGTCGAGGCCCGTGGTGTTGCCGCCGCGGAGGCCGGCGCCACCGTTGTGGAACAGGTAGGCCAGGCCGGTCGACTGCAGGATCGCGATGCCGATCGTGACGTAGCGCGTCCACTGGGTGATCTTGCGCTGCCCGACCGCGCCCTGGTTCTGCCACTCCTCGAGCTTGGGGATCACCACGCCGAGGATCTGCATGATGATCGACGCCGAGATGTACGGCATGATCCCGAGGGCGAAGATGGCGAAGTTCGTGAGCGCGCCGCCGGAGAACAGCGACAGGAACCCGAGGATGCCGCTGGTCTCCGCTGTCTGCTTCAGCGAGCTGAGCGCCGCCACGTCGATGCCCGGCACGGGCAGGTGGGCACCCAACCGGTAGAGCACGATCATGGCGACCGTGAACAGGACCTTGTTGCGGAGGTCCTGGACCTTGAAGATGTTCTTCAGGTTTGCGAGCACCGAGTTGGCTCCTGGCTGCACCCTGCGACCTGGCCGGCGCGAAGGCGCGCCGGGCCGGGTCTAGCGGTTCGTGAGGTGGTTGCCCTTGGCGGGCGGACGACGGTCGCCCCACGGGAGGGGCAGGACCTCGACACTACCGCCGGCGGCGGTGATGGCAGCCTCCGCCGACTTCGAGAAGGCGTGGGCCTTCACGGTGACGGCGCGGGTGATCTGGCCCCGGCCGAGGACCTTCACGAGGGCACCCTTGTGGGTCAGGCCCTTGGCGTGCAGCACCTCGGGATCGACGGCGTCGAGGCCGGTGGCGTCGATGACGTCGAGGTTCAGCGCCTGGTACTCGACCCGGAACGGGTTGTTGAAGCCGCGGAGCTTCGGCACCCGCATGGCGAGGGGGAGCTGACCACCCTCGAAGCCCACCGGGATGGTGTCGCGGGCGCCCTGGCCCTTGGTGCCGCGGCCTGCGGTCTTGCCGCCCTTGCCGCCGATGCCGCGACCGACGCGCTTGCGGCGGCGGTTCGAGCCCTCAGCGGGCTTGAGATCGTGGATCTTCATCGTGTCGTCCTCACTTCTCGGAGGCGGCGGCGGAGCCGTCGACCTCTTCGACGGTCACGAGGTGCGGGACACGAGCGAGCATGCCGCGGATCTCGGGACGGTCGGGAAGGGTGTTGGTCTTGCCGATGCCACGCAGGCCCAGCGCCCGCAGCGTGCCGCGGGTCTTGGGCTTGGTGCCGATCGACGACTTGACCTGGGTGACCTTGAGCTCGGCCATCACGCGACCTCATTGGGGATGTGCGGGCCGCGCTCGGACTCCTTGTAGGCCTCGAGGAGGCCCTTGGGCACGAACTCCTCCGGCGAGAGGCCGCGCAGGCGGGCGATCTCGTCGGGGCGCTTGAGGTCCTGGAGCCCGGCGATGGTGGCGCGGGCGACGTTGATGTGGTTCGAGGAGCCGAGCGACTTGCAGAGCACGTCGTGGATGCCGGCCTCTTCGAGGATGGCGCGGGCGGCACCACCGGCGATGACGCCGGTACCGGGGGCGGCGGGCTGGATGAGCACGCGGCCCGCACCCATGCGGCCGATGACCGGGTGGGTGACGGTGCTGCCGGCCAGCGGCACGGCGAAGAGGTTCTTGCGAGCCTCCTCGGTGCCCTTCTGGATGGCGAGGGGCACCTCCTTGGCCTTGCCGTAGCCGAGGCCGACGTGGCCGGCGCCGTCGCCGATCACCACGAGGGCGGTGAAGGAGAATCGACGGCCACCCTTGACGACCTTGGCCACGCGGTTGATGTTGATCACGCGGGACTCGCGCAGGGCGAGGGCGTCGAAGTTGGGGGCCATCAGAACTCCAGTCCGGCTTCTCGGGCGGCGTCGGCGACCGCGGCCACCCGGCCGTGGTACTGGTTGCCGCCGCGGTCGAACACGACCTTCTCGACACCGGCGGCCTTGGCCCGCTCGGCGAGG
>CAMFLJ010000051.1 GCA_945957335.1 uncultured Actinomycetes bacterium
GTGAGCGAGCCGTCGCGGGCCGGCACCGCGGTGGCACCCACGACCGCGGCCCGGCCGACCAGGTCGGCGTCGACCGGCCGGGTGGCGGTGGCGGCGCGGGCCACCTCGGTGACGTCGAGGGTGGCGTAGGGGACGGGCGGGGCCTCGGTCGACCACAGCACCGCGGCGGGCTTGGTGAGCAGTCCGCTCACCGCAGTGGTGAGGCCCACGCCGGGATCGGCCGCGGCCCGCAGGTGGCGGACCATCGCCGCCGCGCCCTGCAGCGAGTAGTTGTTGAACGGGCCGCCACCGAAGGTCATGCCGCCGGTGAGGGTGAGGGCCCGATGGTGGGAGATGCCGAGCTCGCGGGCCTGGACCTCGACGGCCACGGGGAAGCAGCTGTAGAGGTCGACGGGCGCACCCGCCATGTCCTCCTGCGACATGCCCACGTGCGAGCGCAGCGCGTCGCCGCACACGCCCATGGCCGGCCAGCGGAAGACCTCGGCCCGCTCGGGCATGGGCACGACGAGGTTCGACATGGCGACGCCGAGCGGGAACACCCAGTGCGACTCGTCGATGCCGAGCCGGCGGGCGACCTCGACCGAGGTGACCACCAGCGCGGCGGCCTGGTCGACGTTCCACTGCGAGACGAGCCACTTGGGGTACGGCGCGGCGATCAGGCGGTTGGTGTCGGACACGAGGGCGATGTCGTCGGGGCCGAGGGCCCGCTGGTCCCAGCCGGCCGGCGCCTCGGCCGCGACCCGGGCGAAGCCGGCCCACAGCTCGCCGAGCCAGCGCTGGTGCTCGTCGACCGTGCGGCCGAGCTCGTGGCGCAGCGCGCTCTCGATCACCGCGTACTGGTGCGCGGCGGTGGTGAGGTTGCGCTCGATCTCGATCTGCGAGATCACCATCTCGTGCGGGTGGACCTGCTCGTCGGGCTCCTGGGCGAGCGCCTCCAGCGGCGCCTCGGGCACCTGGCGGCCCTCCTTGCCGGCGACGACCCCCGACCAGCGGTTCTCGCCACCGGCCACGACGGCCGCCTGCACCTCGCCGTCGGCGACGGCCGCGCAGGCCCGGGCCAGCAGGGAGAGCTGGAGCACGCCGAGCTCGGAGCGCACGCTGCGGGCGTGGGGGGCGTCGAGGGCGGCGGCGACGGCACGACCGGGATCGGGCTCGGTCCAGGTGCCGTGGGGCACCAGCACCTCGCCCACCAGCGGGCCGAGCGCGTCCGCGGCGCCGGTGGGGTCGAGGGCGGCATCGACGGCCTCGAGGATCAGGGCGGTGGCCGACGAGAGCTCGAAGCCGGGACCGGCGCGGTGCACGACCTCGGCCGCCCCGACGACCACCGGTGTGCGGCCGTCGACGTGGTCGAACCGGCTCATCGCCCGGCCTCGGGGGCGACGCCGGGCAGCGCCTTCAGGCCGGCGAAGAACACCGCGACGGTCGGGTTGAACACGTCGGCGCGCTCCCACTGCAGGAAGTGGCCGGCGCCGGCGAGCACGAGCGGGCCGACACGGTTGGTGAACACGACCTCGCAGCAGTGCATGAAGTCGGCGCCCACCACGTTGTCGTCGGCGCCGTAGAAGAGCAGCGTCGGCAGGTCGACCTTGCGGTCGAGGATCGGCCACTCCTCGGCCTGGCGCCCGTGGGCGAGCTGGTAGACCGCCCAGCCGGCGCGCAGGCGGGCCTCCTCGGACCAGGGCTCGGTCATGAAGTCGATGTCGTCGCGGCTGAACGTGCCGGGCGAGGCCCACAGCCGGGGCCCGTACATGGTGGCGATGTAGGCCCGGCGGTGCGCCGGGGTCGACAGCTCGGCCGCGAGCACGTCGGGCTCGGCGCCCTGGCGGTGGCGGTAGTCGCCGGTGGGGCCGTCGGAGATGGCGGTGAGGTTGGCGACGTCGATGCCGGCGGCGGCGAAGTCGTCGAACAGCAGCGGGGGCACCGTGTCGAAGAAGCACAGGCCCTCGACGAAGCCCTCGAAGCGGTTGGCCATGTCGACCGCCACCACGCCGCCGACGTCGCCGCCGACCACGCCACAGCGCTCGTGGCCGAGGACGTCGTGCACGAGGGTGTGGAGGTCGCGGCTGTAGGTGACGAGGTCGTAGGTGTCGTCGGCCGAGAGGTCGGAGTCGCCGTGGCCGCGCAGGTCGGGGACGATGACCTCGTAGCCGGCGGCGACGAGGGGCTCGATGTTGCGCCACCAGACCCGCTTGGTCTCGGGGTAGCCGTGGATGAGCAGCAGCGGGTAGCCGCCGACGCCCTCGCGGACGTAGGCGAGCGAGAGCCCGGGCGCGACCTCGGCCCGGTGGATCTCGAAGGCGTCGGCCGCGGGCGTGGGCGGCTGGGCCGGACGCAGGCGGTTCTCGTAGCCGGTGACCGGCATCAGAAGGCCTTCCCGCCGAACTCGGTCTCGCCGGCGACGACGCCCGACTCGAGCAGCGCGTCGATCTCGGCGTCGGAGCGCCCGAGCGACGCCAGGACCTCGCGGGTGTGCTGGCCGAGCTTGGGGGCGGTGGCGCGCGGCTCCCACGGGGTGCCGTAGAAGTCCGACGGGCTGGCCACGCGCAGGCCGCCCTCGTCGCCGGGGACGGTGACGAACGCGCCGGCAGCGTGGACCTGCTCGTCGACGATGACGTCGTCGATCTCGTTGACCGGCGCCCAGAACATGTCGGGCTCGGTGTCGAACACCTCGGCCCACTCGGCCAGCGTCTTGGTGGCGAACACCTCGTCGAGCAGGCGGATCAGCTCGTGCGCGTTCTGGCGCCGGCCGGTGGCGGTCGAGAAGCGCTCGTCGGTGAGCCACTCCGGGTGGCCCACGACGCGGGCGAGCGGCGGCCAGTGGCGCTCGCCCTCCTGGCCGATGAGCCAGAAGCCCTTGCCGTCGCCGGCGACGTAGTTGTTCATGGCCGGGTTGCCCATGCCCTCGCGGCTGCCGATGCCGATGTGGGCGCCCCAGCCGAGGGTGATCGAGAGGTCGAAGCCGATCGTGTAGACGCCCTGGCGCACCAAGGAGGTGGAGACGAGCTGGCCCTCACCGGTGCGCTCGCGGTTGAACAGCGCGGCGCACACGGCGCCGGCGGCCGACGAGCCGGTGGGGTGGTCGCCCATGCCGCCGCGCTGGAACGGCAGCGGGCCGTCGGGCGCCCGCAGCAGCGACGCCACGCCGGACCGGGCCCAGAAGCCACCGATGTCGTAGGCGGGCCGGGCCGCGTCGGGGCCTTCCATGCCGTAGCCCGTGATGAGCTGGTACACGAGGCGCGGGTTGCGCTCGAGCAGCTCGTCGGGCCCGAGGCCCCAGCGCTCGAGGGCGGCACGGCGCAGGTTGGTGACGAACACGTCGGCGTCGTCGATCAGCTCGAGGGCGAGGGCCTGGCCCTCGGGCACCCTCAGGTCGACGGCCACGCTGCGCTTCGAGCGGTTGTCGGCCTCGAACACCGGGTTGTCGGGCATGACCTCGCCGAACAGGGCCTGGTAGGTGCGGGCCGGGTCGCCGATGCCCGGCGGCTCGAGCTTCACCACGTCGGCACCCCAGTCGGCCAGGATCCCGGCGCACGCCGGACCGGCCACCCACATGCCGAGCTCGACGACCTTCACTCCCTCGAGCGGACCTGGCACTGCGTTCCCCCTGGCTCGTCCTCGCACCCGCCGCACGGGGGTGCGGCAAGAGGATGTCACCGATCCATGACCTCCGCCGACGACGGCCCCACCCGGCCGGTGGGTAGCGTGCGCCCGTGCTCCTCCTCGCCCTCGTGGTCGTGGTGCTGGTGGCCATGGCCACCTACGACGTCGCCGATCGCCTGGGTTGGTCGTGGGCCCAGCCCGCGCTCGAGCGCGTCGACGACGTCCGCTCGCGGGTGTGGGCCTACGTCAGCCTCTCCCCCGCCACCTTCACCTACCTGTTCGTGCTGGCGATCACGTCGTGGGTGCTCCACACCTCGTCGGACCGCACGAGCACGGCTCTCCTCGCCACGCACAGCACGAACCTCCACAACCTCCGGGCCGACCCGGTCGGGGTGCTCGTGACCAGCGCCTTCTACCTGTCGGCCGGCAGCGTGGCCCGGTGGGTCCTCCCGTTCGTGCTGGTCATGGCACCGGTCGAGCGGTGGCTCGGCTCGATCCGCGCCATCGTGGCCTTCGCCATCGGCCACGTCGTCACCACCATCGTCGTGGCGGTGGCCCTCGACCGGGGGCTCCTCTCGTTCACCGACGCCGACACCACGCGGTTCACGATCGACGTCGGCGTCAGCTACGGCTACTACTGCATCGCCGCGCTGTTCACCTACCGGTTGCGGGGGCGTCGGTGGTGGCCCTGGGTGTGGGCGGTCGGGCTGTCGGCCCTGGTGCTGCAGCCGTTCCTCTCCGACCGGACCTTCACCTCGTTCGGCCACGTGGTCACCACCGGCATCGGGTTCGCCCTCTTCCCGCTCACCCTGGCCGCCCCGGTGCGCGGCCGTCTGTCGCAGTCGATCTGGGCCCCGCCGGCGGCCGCGGTCGAGGCGTCGAAGGCGTCGATCACGGCACGGCGGGTGGCTCGCCAGCCCCGCCGCGAAGTGCCGTCGGTCGAGACCCGACGCAACCCCGACCCACCCGAGGGGTAGGTGCCGGGGGCCGACGTCACCGCCGCCCCGTGGAGGTCGAGATGCCCCCGAGCAGGATGCCCGGCACCCTGAAGCGCTCGCCGAAGAAGGCGCAGCGCACCTACGAGAAGACCCTCGAGAGCGCCGAGGAGCAGTACGGCGACGAGGAGCGGGCCCACCGCACGGCCTTCGCCGCCCTCAAGCACTCGTTCGAGAAGGTGGGCGACCACTGGGAGCCCAAGGACCAACCCGGCCCGTCCGACGAGCGGGCCCTGGCCGACAACCGCGACGGCGGCCACCGGGGCCGCAGCGGGGGCGGCGTCGACGTCGAGGGGCACACCAAGGCCGAGCTCTACGAGCGGGCCCGGCGCCTCGGGGTGAAGGGCCGCTCGACGATGGACAAGCACGAGCTCGCCCAGGCCATCGCCCGGGCCCAGGGCTGAGCGGGCAGCACCGAGCGGCCGGCCGGGCGAGAACCGGGGACCGGACGCGACGACGCCGGGCCGATGGTCGGCCCGGCGTCGTGCAGATCGAGGACGATCGTCAGGCGGCGCTGCCGGACGCCGTCGTGGTGGTGCTGGCCGCGGTGGTCGAGGTGGTGGCCGCCGAGGTGCCGGTGGTGCCGCCGGCACCGGAGGAGCCGGTGAGGATCACCACGATGTAGGTGGTGCCGTCGAGGCCGCCGACCCAGACCGTGCCCTCCCACGAGCCGCCGAGGGTCAGCGTGCCCACGAAGGCGCTGCCGATGCCCGTGCTCTTCACGTTCGACGGCGACAGCGACGAGTTGCCGGAGTAGAACGCGAACGCGTCCTTGGCCGCCTGGCTGGTGCCGAAAACCCCGATCTGCACGCCCGAGTCGGACTTGGCGAGCGAGCCCGAACCGGCCGGCTCGGCACCGTCGGGGACGGGGAACGACGAGGGCCAGCTCGGGGGCAGCTGCCCGTCGAGCGAGAGCGAGACGTCGCCCTCGGGGACCGACACCGAGAAGCTCTTGGGGACGGTGCCGTTGCTGCCCTTGGCGGTGGTGGTCGTCGCCGAGCCCGAGCTCGACGAGCTGGAGCAGGCGCCGACGGCACCCAGGCCGAGGACGGTGACGACGGCGACGCCGGCGACGAGAGAACGGGAACGAGCCATGGGGGACCTCCTGGGGAACGGGCCTGTCGACCCTATGCCGACCAACGATCCCCGCCGCATCACCCACCAGGGGTGAGCGACGGGTGACCGCGGTGGCGACCCGCCGGCCGCTCAGGCCAGGCGGGCGGCCATCCACCGGTCGAACGTGTGGGCCCACTCGGTGGTGATCCCGCACGGGAACGCCTGGAAGCCGTGCGGCATGTCGGGTGCCACGAACAGCTGGGTGTCGTTGCCCGCCGCGGCGTAGCGGGCCGCCATGAGGAGCGTGTCGTCGAGGAGGTGGTCGGCCGTGCCCACGCTGAACAGCGCCGGGGGCAGGTCGCGCAGGTCGGCGAACGCCGGCGAGATCTCGGGGGCACGGCGCTCGTCGTCGGTGAGGCCCGGGAGGTAGCAGTCGCAGAACGTGACGATGCCCTCGGGGCTCAGCATGTCGGGCCCGTCGGTGGCCCGGATCCCGCGCTGGCTCGGTGAGCGGCCCCAGTCCATGACGCCGAACACCAGGTTGGCGCCGAGCAGCCGGTCGAGGGCGCCGGGGAGCTCGCGCATGCGCAGCATCACCGCGGCGGCCATGTAGCCGCCGGCGGACTCGCCGCCGACCAGGAGGCGGTCGGTGCCGAACTCGGCCACCCCGTTGTCGAGCAGCCACCGCACCACGGCCACGCCGTCGTCCGGACCCGCCGGGTAGGGGTGCTCGGGGGCGAGGCGGTAGTCGACCGACACGACGGCGACCTGATGGCGGTCGGCGACCGCCCGGTTGCCCGCGTCGTTCATCTGGGCCTGGCCCAGGATCATCCCGCCCCCGTGGAAGTGCACGAACACGGCCTTGGCCGGGCCGTCGGGCCGGAACACGCGACAGGGCACGCCGGCCAGCTCGACCTCGACCGCGGTCGGCTCGGGCGGGGGCAGCGTCGCGTCGAACGCGGCCCGGCTGAACAGGGCCCGCTCGTGGAGGTCGGCGGGCGGCGCGCCCTGACCGGTGAAGGCCTCGGCGATGGCCGACAGCGCGGCGCTCACCACGGTCCGGGCCTCCGGCCGCATGCCCTCGATCTCGTCGCTCCAGAGCCTCATGTGTCCCCCGTTCGGTGTCGTCGCGCCACCCCTGCGGGCCCTCTCCCCCGCGGCGTGGCCGTGTGCCCGGGCGACCCTACCGACCTACGCTCGCCCGGGCACCCGATGCAGGAGGACGACGTGGCCGGACCGAAGGAGCTCGTGGGGAAGGTCGGCGAGGCCTACCGGCGCGAGGTCGTGCCGCGCTTCATCGACAAGGCGTGCGGGTCGGCGGCCATGAAGCAGGGCCGCGACGCGGCCGCCGCCGGGCTCTCCGGCGTGGTGGTCGAGATCGGGTTCGGGTCGGGGCTGAACCTGGCGAGCTACCCGCCCGAGGTCTCCCGCGTGCACGCGGTCGAGCCGGCCGAGGTGGGCCGCAAGCTCAGCGCCCCCCGGATCGCGTCGGCCCCGTTCCCGGTCGACTACGCAGGCCTCCACGGCGAGCACATCGACCTGCCCGACGACTCGTGCGACGGGGCGCTGTGCACGTTCACCCTCTGCACCGTCCCGGGCGTCGAGCAGGCCCTTTCCGAGCTGCGCCGGGTGCTCAAGCCGGGTGGGCGGTTCCACTTCCTCGAGCACGGCCTGGCGCCCGATGCCGGCGTGCAGCGGTGGCAGCGGCGCCTGGAGCCGATGCAGCTCGTGCTGGCCGACGGGTGCCATCTCACCCGCGACCCCGCCGAGCTGGTCGAGGCCGCCGGGTTCGAGCTCGAGATGGTGCACCGCGACTACACCAAGGGCCCCAAGCCGTGGGTGTACATGACCTTCGGCCAGGCGGTGAACCCCGCCTGAGGGGGCGGCTCAGCGGCGCGTCGAGCGCCGGGCCTCGAGCTCGGCGACCACCGGTGGCGCGAGCACCTTGCGGGCCTCGCGCCACGTGACCCCGCTCATGCGTGCCATCCGGGGCGTGCACCACGCCGCCACCGGCTGCGGGTCGCGGCGGCCGATGTCGCGCAGCACCCAGCCGATGGCCTTGGCCACGAAGAACTCGCGCTCGTCGACCAGGCGGTCGGCCACGCGCTCGAAGGTCGCGAAGGGCACCACGCCCGCCCGCACCGGGCGCGAGAGGCACAGGACCGAGAGGCGCCGCACCCAGAACGAGCCGTCGGTCGACCAGGCGTCGGCGACCCCCAACGCGTCGGGGTGGCCGGTGAGCACGATGCCTGCCGCCACGTGGGCGAGCGGGTCGACCAGGGCCCAGGTGCGGCCCTCGGCCACCATCGCGGCCAGCTCGTCGAGGTGCTCGGGGCCGAGTCGCTGCGCCTCGGCCACCCAGAGCTCGGCCGCGGCCCGGCGGTCGTCGAACACCGGCGAGCGCCACAGCTCGCGGGCCACCGCCAGCGCGTCGTCGGGGGCCGGTCGGGCCTCACGTCGCCAGTCGGCGACGATGCGCCGGGTGGCCGGCACGCTCACGCCGAGGTGCTCGTCGAAGCTGTGCTTCAGGTAGGCCTGCTCGGAGACCGCCCGAGCGGGGTCGGAGGCAGCCGCCAGCGCGGCGTGGATGTCTGCCGCGGCATGGGCGGCCGGGCTCCCGCCGTCGCCTGGGGCCATCAGATCAACCGCGCCCGTAGTGGCGGGGGGCGCGGTAGCTGCCGCCTCGCTCCATGCGGCCGAGCTTGGAGGTCCAACGCCACTGCACCGACATCCGGCCACCGATGCGGGCCGGCACCTGCGGCACGCTGTGCTCCCAGCCGGCCTGGGTGGCCCCACCCATCACGAGAAGGTCGCCGTGGCCGGGCATGAGGTGGACCGTGGCGCCCTTGTGGTCGGCCTCGTGGGCGTGGCGGTTGGCGCGGGGCCGGATCAGGAACGGTCGGCGCTCACCCAGGACGAGCAGGGCGATGACGGTGTCGTCCAGCCAGCGCATGTCGCGGTCGCGGTGGAAGGCCACCATGTCGCGCCCGTCGCGGTAGAGGGCGACCGCCGCGCCCTCGAAGCGCACGCCGTAGCCGTGCTGGATCGTGCGCTGGGCCTCGAGCAGGGCCGGGTGGGGTGCGTCGGCAGGCCGGTAGGCCGCCCCCACGCGGGGCTCCTCGACCCAGTGGTCGTAGCGGAAGATGCGGCTGGGGCGGAAGGCCACGGTGGCGGCGAGGTGGTCGTAGAGCTCGTCGGCGCCCCCCATCCACCCCCGCCAGAGGTCGACCCACGAGCGCTCGTCGAGCCACGTGCGATCGGCTTCGACACCGGGCGCCAAGCCCACCGCTGGTGCTGCATCAGCCACGGGCCCACCGTACCGGTGCCCTCCGACAGCGGTTGCCGTGGCGCCATGCGCTAGATACCCTGGGGGGTATGTGCAGACGAGTGACGTGCAAGACCTGCGGCAAGCCGGGCTGGGCGGGGTGCGGAGCCCACGTCGACGCCGTGCTGGGCGACGTGCCGGAGAAGGACCGCTGCCACTGCGCCGAGGACCGGGCCGCGGCCCGCGCCTCGAGTGCCCCGTCGGGCGACGGCGAGCGCCGCGGCCTGCTCCAGCGCCTCTTCGGCTGAGGCCCCGGCCCGCCCCTCGGCGGCACGCCCTCCTGACTCCAGGCTGAAGGCGACCCCGACCGGAGCCGCTCCCACGGCGCCGCGACGTGTGATGCTCGCGGCGTGCGAGTGCTGGTGGTCGAGGACGAGGTCGGCGTGGCCATGGGCGTGCAGAGCGCGCTCGAGGCCGACGGCTTCTCGGTCGACGTGGCCAACGACGGCCACGACGGTTGGGTGATGGCGTCCACCGGCGCCTACGACGCCATCGTGCTCGACCTCATGCTGCCGACCATGAACGGCTACAAGGTGTGCGCCGCCCTCCGCGACGCCGGCGACTGGACCCCGATCCTCATGCTCACGGCCAAGGCCGGGGAGTACGACATCGCCGAGGGCCTCGAGACCGGGGCCGACGACTACCTCACCAAGCCGTTCTCGACGGTGGTGCTCGTCGCCCGGGTGAAGGCCCTTGTCCGCCGGCCCCGGGGTGGCGGACCGCCCGCCCACACCGCCGGCGACCTGCGCCTCGACCCCTTCGCCCACCGGTGCTGGCGGGGTGACACCGAGGTCGAGCTGACCGCCCGCGAGATGGACGTGCTCGCCCACCTCCTCTCCCGCCAGGGAGACGTGGTGTCGAAGGTGCAGCTGCTCGACAACGTGTGGGGCGAGGACTTCGAGGGCGACCCGAACATCGTCGAGGTGTACGTCGGGCGCCTGCGGCGCAAGGTCGACGACGCCTTCGGTCGCCACTCGATCGAGACCGTCCGCGGTGTGGGCTACCGCCTGCGGGCCGACGACGGCACCGACCCCGGCGCTGCGGACGCGCCGTGAGGCACTGGTCGATCCGGGCCCGGGTGACGGCCGTGGCCACCGCCGCCCTGGCGGTGGTGCTGATCGTGGTCGCCGTGGTGCTCGTGCACTTCCTGCGGGTCGGGCTCACCAACCGCCTCGACCGCCAGCTGCGCAACGACGCCACCGCGGCCACGCTCCGCGACGCGCCCGTCGAGCGGATCCCCGCCACCGCCGGTGGTGGCCGGATCGTGCAGATCGTCGACACCGAGGGCACCGTGCTCTGGTCGAGCGTCGCCGCCGGCGGCCCCGGTGCCGAACCGCTCATCGAGCCACCCCTCCCATTCGAGGCGGGCTCGGGCACGCACCTGCTCTCGGTCGACCACGCCGCCCTCGGCGAGCTCCGGGTGATCGCCGTGCCCCGCGCCGGCGGGAGCGAGTGGCTGCTCGTCGCCCGGTCCGAGGAGCTGGGCAACACCGCGGGCCGGGCCGTGCTCCGCGCCGTGGTCGTCCTGGTGCCTCTGCTCACCCTCGGCCTCGGCTTCCTCGTGTGGTTCGGCGTCGGCCGCGCCCTGCGGCCGGTCGAGTCGATCCGGGCGAGCGTGGGTGACATCACCGAGCACCACCTCTCCACCCGGGTGCCCGTGCCCGACACGGGTGACGAGGTCGCCCGCCTGGCGGTGACGATGAACGAGATGCTCGACCGGCTCGACGCCGCCTCGGGCCGCGAGCGCCAGCTGGTGGCGGACGCCAGCCACGAGCTGCGCAGCCCTCTCGCCTCGGTGCGGGCCCTGCTCGAGACCCGTGCCACCGCCGCCGACCCCGCCGCCCACGACGCCGAGGCCATGGCCGCCGTCATGCGCCTCCAGGCCCTCGTCGAGCAGATGCTGGTGCTCGCCTCGCAGGACTCGGCGCCACCGCTGGCCCCCCGGCCCGTCGACCTCGACGACCTCGTCATCGAGCGGGCCTCGAGCCTCCGGGCCACCACCTCGCTCACGGTCGACTCCGCCTCGGTGTCAGGCGCACAGGTGCCGGGCAGCGAGGAGGCGCTGCGACGGGTCGTCGACAACCTCGCCGCCAACGCCGCCCGCCACGCCCGGACCACCGTGCGCTTCCAGCTGCGGGAGGTGCCGGGCTGGGCCCAGCTCGTGGTGTCCGACGACGGCCCCGGCGTGCCCGAGGCCGACCGGGCCCGCGTGTTCGAGCGCTTCAGCCGCCTCGACGACGCCCGCGACCGCGACCGGGCCGGCGCCGGCCTGGGCCTGTCGATCGTCGCCGGAGCGGTCGAGCAGCACGGCGGGACCGTCACCGTCGACGCCGACCCCGACCTCGGCGGTGCCCGCTTCGTGGTCAACCTGCCCACGGCCGGGCCAGCGGGCGGCGCCTCCCCCGCATAGGGTCCGCCCCATGCCCACGATCGTCCTCGTCCACGGCGCGTTCCACGGCGGCTGGTGCTGGGAGCCCCTGCTCCCCGAGCTGGCCGACCGCGGCATCGACGCCGTCACCGTCGACCTGCCCCTCACCACCCTGAACGACGACGCCGCGGCGATCGTCGCCGTGCTCGACGCGGCCGACGGACCGGTGACGCTCCTCGGGCACTCCTACGGCGGCGCCCCCATCACCGTGGCCGGCAACCACCCGGCGGTCGAGCGGCTCGTCTACCTCACCGCCATGGCGCCCGACGACGGCCAGAACGCCACCGGCACCGACGTGCAGATCGGCGACGACTTCATGAGCGCGTTCCGCCTCGCCGACAACGGCCTGCCCGAGGTCGACCCCGCCCGGGCGCCGGAGATCTTCTACCCCGACGTCGACTCCGCCACCGCGGCGGCCCTCGCGGCCAAGCTGCGGCCCGGCAACACCGGCGGCGCCGACCTCGTCGAGCGGGCCGCATGGCACGACCGCCCGACCCACTACGTCGTGTGCAACGACGACCCGATCCTGCTGGCCGAGTCGCAGCGCGCCATCGCCGAGCGCATCGGCGCCACCGTGCACCAGCTGCCCGGCGACCACTCGCCGTTCGTGGCCCGGCCGGCCGCCCTGGCCGACATCCTGGCCCCGATCGTCGCCGGCTGAGCGACCGTCTTGGGGCTCGCCGCCCGCGGCTCAGGCGGCCGGTGCGACGAGGGCGTCGACCACCTCGGCCATGTGGGCCGAGAGCGGCACGACGAGCTCGACGTTCACCGGCCCGCCGGCATGGACGTCGTCGGGGTCGGTGAACAGCTGGTAGGACGCCACCGCGTAGTCGCGGGACGTCGCGGCCGGTGAGCCCTCGGCCACCGCCGGGTCGACACAGGTGGCCACCACCGACACCGTGCCGTCACCGTTGGCCTGCACGTCGAAGGTGCGGAACTCCTGGGGGAAGTCGCGGAGCGAGAAGGTCTCGACCTCGTAGAGGCCCAGCTCGGGTCGGGCCGGGTCGGGCGACTCGATCACGGTGATGGTGTTGAGGTGGCGGTGGCCGGCGGCCCACAGCACCAGGTTCGGGACGCGCTGCAGGGCCTCGACCAGCTCGTCCTCGGAGACCTCCGAGACGCTGCTCCACCACACGAAGCCGGGCTCCTCGATCCGGATCGGGATGTGGCAGGCCACGATCATCAGCTGGTCGGCGGCCTGGCCGGCCTCCAGCTCGGCGACGAGCCAGTCGAAGCGGCGACGGGTGAGCGACCCGTGGCCGTAGCCGCCGAGGCCGACCACGTTCTCGTCGTCGACGCGCTGGGTGTCGTCGAGCGAGATCACCTTCACCGGCACATCCGGGTTCGGGACGAAGCTGTAGCAGGCGTCCTCGGCCTCGGCCGCGGCCCGGTCGAAGCCGTGGCCGACCGGTGACGACGTCGAGTCGAGGAACTCGCCGATCCACTCGGACTTGGCGAGCGAGCGACGTCCCGGGTCCGCGCTCGGCACCTTCGGGGGCTCGGCGAACGCCGACTCGGGGCCGACGCCGATGATCTCGGGCACCTCGGTCGAGCAGTCGAGTGAGCCCATGTAGAGGCCGCGGGAGTCCATGCCGGCGGGGTCGCCGAAGATGTCGCCGAGGTCGAGGATCTCGTCCCCGGCGAGCACCGCCCGCAGGTGGTCGTCGGCCGGCATGACGCCCATCCAGAACTGGTCGTGGTTGCCGATGGCCTGGTACCACGGGATCGACGGGTCGAGCCCGGCGGTCTGGAAGTCGCGCAGGTAGTCGACCAGCTCCTCGCCATCGACGTCTGCCCCCGACCGGGGGGAGACGACCTTGCCGTCGAGGGTGTCGATGTACCACCGCAGCTCGTTGCGCTGGGTGCTGTTGCAGGCGTCGCCGAGACCGATGCCGAAGTCGAACGGGTCGCGCTCGTGCAGGGCGTTGATGGTCTGCACCACGGCGTCGAGCACGTGCACCGTGTAGGGCATCACCATCGAGTAGGCGCAGATCGCCAGCGGGCTGCCGCCCTTGTAGCCGATGAGGATGGCCTGGGCCGGCGACTGCTGGTCGGTGAGGTGCACGTCGGTGATCGTGAAGAAGCGCAGGAGCCGCTGCGGGTCGGCGACCGGTGCGGGAGCGGCGTCGGGCCCGAGCAGGTCGGTGCGGCGCACGATCGGCACGCCGGGCCCGTACTCCCAGCGGCCGTAGCCGTTGGCCGCGTACCTGCCGACCTCGTAGGGCAGGATCTTCTCGGCGTCGGCCGGGATCGGGAGCGGCACGATCGTGCGCTCGACGGTCGTGACGACCTCGTCGCTGATCGGGTGGCTCGGGGCCGGTCGTCGGTCGTTCAGCGTCGCTCGATGGTGTGCCACGGGGGCCTCCCTGCTCGGCGGTCACGCCGCGGGCGCCACACGGGCGCGGACGGCTCGCACCGCGACCATCGACCGATTCATTTGCCGGCTCTAGGGTCATCTGATGGAACCGGGCCGGAACTTGTCACTACCGACGCTGGCCAACCTGCGGGACCTCGGCGGGTACGACTGCACCGGGGGTCGCACCACGGTCGGCGGCCTGGTCTTCCGGTCGCGAGCGCTCGACGTCGTGGACGACGCCGACCTCGCGACCCTGTGGGGCTGGGGCATCGCCACCGTCGTCGACCTCCGCACCACCGAGGAGTGCCGGCTGGCACCCGACCGGCTCGGCCCGGACATGGCGGGGCTGCACCTCGACGTGCTGGCCGGCTCACCCGACGCCGCCCCGGCCCAGGTGATCGCCCTCGAAGCCGACCCCCACGCCGCCGCGGAGCTGCTCGGCGACGGCCGCGGGGCGGCCATGTTCGAGCACGGCTACCGCGAGCTCGTCACCCTGCCCAGCGCCCACCGGGCCTACGGCGCGTTCTACCGGGGCATCCTCGAGTCCCCCACCACGCCCTGGCTGTTCCACTGCACCAACGGCAAGGACCGCACGGGCTGGGCCGCCGCTGCGCTGCTGCTGCTGTGCGGGGTGGCCCAGCACGACGTCGAGCACGACTTCCTGCTCACCAACCGCGACCTGCTGCCCGCCCTCGCCCCCGTGTTCGAGGGGTTCGAGGCCGCTGGGGGCGACCCGGCCCTGCTGCGCGTGGTGCTCGGCGTCGACGTCGCCTACCTGCGGGCCTCGATCGACCAGGTGCGGCTGGTGTTCGGCTCCATCGGACGCTGGTTCGACGACGCCCTCGGGATCGACGACGCCGCGCAGGCCGAGCTCGTCGCCGCCCTCACCCGCTGACGGGCGCCGCGGGCCGGGCGCGGCCGGTCAGGCCGTCGACTGCTCGGCCACGTTGCGGACGTGGCCGTCACCGTCGCCGTAGATCACGTCGTTGTAGGCCTGGCCCGGCGGGATGGCCTCGAAGAGCTCGGGCCGGGAGAAGCCGACGTAGACCGCCCGCCGCCCGGCGTCGGGTGCGGTCGGGGCCGGGGCGGCGTGCAGGACGTGGCCGTAGTGCACGGTGACGTCGCCCGGCTCGGCGTCGATGGCCACGACCGGGAGGTCCGAGTGCCACGGGTCGCCGAGCGGCCCGCCGTGGCGGTGGGACCCGGGCAGGAACCACAGCTGGCCGTTGGCCGCGTCGGCCCGGTCGAGCTGGATGCCCATGTTGAGCCCCGGGCACAGCAGGTCGTGGCCGCCGAGCCCGCAGTCGCGGTGCCACGGCAGGTCGGACAGCCCGGCGATGACCGACGGGTTCTTGATCACCACGCTGATCCCGTCGTTGCGGTCGGGGCACGGGAGCAGCTCGAGGCCGGTCAGCGCCGCCAAGGTGCGCAGGCGCGGCTCGTCGACCAGGGCGGCAACGACGTCCGAGCGCTCCGACATGAAGGTGAGCCGGCAACACACATCGGCGCCGTC
>CAMFLJ010000052.1 GCA_945957335.1 uncultured Actinomycetes bacterium
CACAGGCCCCCCATACCAGATCGATGTCTTCGGCCTTGGCCACGACGCCGGCGTTGTTCACGCCGATCTGGAGCCCGCCGAGGTCGGCGACGGTGCGCCCGACCACCTCGAGCCACTGCTCCTCCTCGCCCACGTCGAGGTGGGCGGCGACCGCTGCGGGCCCGAGCTCGTCGGCCAGCGCGCCCGCGGCCTCGTCGTCGACGTCGGCGACGACCACCCGCGCACCCTCGGCCACGAAGGCCCGCACGATCGACTGGCCGAGGCCGTGGGCGCCACCGCTGACGATGGCGACCCGGCCGTCGAGGCGGTGGGCCGGCGACGCGCTCATCGCGACTCCCCCGCGTGCTCGTCGGCGGAGCGCCTCCTGGCGTCCTCCTTGAGGTCGCCCTTCGCCACCTTGCCGCCCGACGAACGCGGCAGCTCGTCGACCACCACCAGCCGCTCGGGGTACCACTCGCGGCTCACGCCCCGTGCGCTCAGGTGGGCGACCAGCGACTCGAGGGTGACCTCGGCGCCGCCCCGCGGCTCGACGTACGCGCAGACGCGCTCGCCGAACACCGGGTCGGGGAAGGCCACCGCCGCAACCATCGCCACGTCGGGGTGGGTGGCCAGCTCGGCCTCGACGGCAGGGGCGCTGATGTTCTTGCCACCCCGGATGATGAAGTCGGACGTGCGGCCCACCACCGAGAGGTAGCCCTCGTCGTCGATCTCGACGATGTCGCCCATGAGCATCCAGCCGTCGTCGGTGAAGAGCTTGGTGTTGGCCGCCTCGTCGCCCCAGTAGCCGAGGCAGGTGGCCGGGCCCTTGCAGGCAGGCTGGCCCCGGTGCTCGCCGTCGGGCACGTCGAGCAGGGTGTCGGGGTCGAGCAGGCGCACGTGCATCTCGGGGATCACCCGCCCGGCGGTGCCGAAGCGGTGGTCGCGGTCGTCGTCGTTGGTGGTGTTGCTCAGGGCGCCCGTCTCGTTCGACCCGTAGAACTGCAGCACCTTGGCCCCGGTGGTGTCCTCGAAGGCGGCGGCCCGCTCGAACGGCACGGCCTCGCCGCCGGTGAACATCGACCGCAGCGAGCTGAGGTCGCGGGGCCGCTCGGCGTTGGCGTTCAGCATCATAATGAACTGCGTGCTCACGCAGCACAGGACGGTGACGCGCTCGCGCTCGATGAGGTCGAGCGCCTCGTCGGCGTCGAAGTGGTCCATCACCACCGTGGGGCAACCGAGGATCCCGGGCGTGAAGTGGCCGGTCCACAGCCCGAAGCCGAACGGTGCGGGGATGGCGCTGAAGAACACCTCGTCGTCGCCGAAGCCGCCCGCCCGGGCGGCCAGCTGGTGGAAGTAGAACCACCGGTTCTGGGTGTGCATCACGCACTTCGGCAGGCCGGTGGTGCCCGAGGTGGAGTTGAGCAGGAAGAGGGCGTCGGGGTCCGGCGGGGCCAGCGCCGCACCGGGGTCGACCACCACGCCGGCGGGCAGGCCGGCGTCGAGCACGGCGCCCTCGACGTCGACCAGCACGAGCCGTTCGAGCTCGGCTCCGGCCGCCGCCAGGTCGGCCCGCAGGCCGTGGGCGTCGCGGCCACGGTGCTGCGGGACCGTGAGCAGGGTGCGTGCACCCGTGAGGGTGAGGAGGTGGGCGATCTCGCGGTCGCCCGCGCGATGGCCGATGCCGACCACGACCAGGCCGGCCCGCTCGACACCCACGAACGCGGCGTGCACGCCGGCGCCGTCGGGCATCAGCACGGCCACGCGCTCGCCGTCGGGCAGGTCGTGGGCGAGCAGCGTGCGGGCGATGGCGTCGGCGGTGGCGTCGTACTGCGCCCACGTCGTGCGGCGCTCGCCGGCGATCCATGCGGTGGCCTCGGGCCGCTCGGTGGCCCACCGCGTCACCATCGACCCGACGGTGTCGTCGCCCCACCACCCGGCGGCGCGGTACTCGGCGGCCGCTGTGGCCTCGGCTCGGATCTGCACGGCGGGTCCCCCTCGACGCTGTCCTTGCAAAGATAGTGGTCTTGGCAGCGGTGCTCAGCCGGCGGCCGACGAGCGCCCCGGGGGCGTGCGCAGGTCGGTGATGAGGCGCTCCATCTGGGTGACGAGCGCCTCGAGCTCGTCGGGCGACCAGTCGGCGAGCTGGCCCGACATGATCTCGTCGTTGGCGGCCTGCACCCGGCGCAGCGCCGAGCGGCCCGACGGCGTCACCTGCACGACGGCGGCCCGGCCGTCGTCGGGGTCGGGTCGGCGCTCGATGTAGCCCTCGGCCTCGAGGGCCTGCACCTGGCGGGTGAGCGCGGCGGGGTGCATGCGGGCGAGGCGGGCGAGGTCGCTCAGGCGCAGTGGACCGTCGGCCACGACCTGGCCCAGCACCGCCACCGCGGACAGGCCGATCGGCACGCCCGAGTGCACCGCCACCCGGCGCTCGAGGCGGGGGCTGCCGGTGATGCGGCGCAGGGCGCCGAGCGCGTCGCTGAGGCGCTGACGGGTGGCCGCGGCGTCGGCCGGCGAGAGGGTGCGCGCGCTGCGGTGACCGCGCGGGCCGCTCACCTCCACACCTCGGCCACCGCGGCGGCCACCGCCGTGCCCTGCGCGAGGCCGGCTTCCGCGGACGGCCTGCGTGTGCCTGGGTCGAGCAGGTTCGTGCCCAACGCAGCGACCGCCGCCTCGTCGGGCCCGACCAGCACGACCTCCGCACCTGCCGCCCGGAGCGCGTCGCATTCGCTCGCAGCGTCACTCTGGAAGCCGGCGGTGACCGGGGCGATCAACACGACCCGGTCGAAGCCGGTGGCGAGGTCGAGGTTCACGGCCGAGCGCATGCCGCCGTCGATGAAGCGTCGCTCGCCGATGGTGACCGCCGGCCACACTCCGGGCACCGCGCCGCTCGCTGCGACGGCCGAGACGAGCTCGACCCCCGAGGTCCGGTCGAACACGACGAACTCGCCGGTGTGCGCGTCGACTGCGGTGATCCGGAGATCGCGATCCGGCCACTCCTGGATCGGCAGCCGGGCCTCGACCACCACACGCCGTTCGGCCTCCGACGGCGTGTCTGCGGCCAGGGCGAACGCTCCGAGGCGGCGTCGGATGTCCTGCGCGCCGCCGCCGCCGGTGTACGCCTCGGCGAACGCTGCGGCGAGCGACCCGGGATCGAGCTCGAGCGAGCGCTCGGCGCCACCCCCGGAGACCTGCACGTCGAACAGGGCGTCGAGGGTCACCCCGGTCGCCACCTGTGCGGCCACCGTCGCCCCCGCCGAGGTGCCGACCAGCAGGTCGGCGTCGGTCAGGTCGACGCCGGCGCGCGAGAGGCCGAGGAGCACCCCGGTCTCCCAGGCGATCCCCGCCACACCTCCCCCACCCAACACCAGCGCCTTGCCCATGCCTGCCCCTCCACACGTACGGGCGCGGACCTCCCGCGCCCATGACGACGAAGGGCCGGCCACGTCACTGTGGCCGGCCCCGTCGACGTCGGGTGCTCTGCCCTACCCGAGCGGGTCGAGGGACGAGCCCACGGCCCACATCGCGAAGAACTGCGCGTTGGCGCCGTAGGCCTGCGCGAGCGCCAGCTTGGCCCCGCCGACCTGGTGGTCACCGGCCAGGCCCCGCACCTGCAGCGCCGCTTCGGAGAAGCGCAGCAGGCCCGACGCACCGATCGGGTTCGACGACAGCACGCCGCCGGACATGTTGACCGGGAAGTCGCCGTCGAGGGCCGTGGCCCCCGAGTCGGTCATCTTCCAGCCCTCGCCGGGAGCGGCGATGTCGTGGGCCTCGAGCCACATCGGCTCGTACCAGCTGAACGGCACGTACAGCTCGGCGCAGTCGATCTGCTCACGCGGGTTGGTGATGCCGACCTGCTTGTAGATGTCGGCCGAGCAGTCGTGGGCCGCCTGCGGGTCGACGGCGTCACGGCCGGCGAACCAGCCCGGCTCGCTGCGCATCGAGGTGGCGAGCACCCACGCCGGCGGCTTGGAGGCGGCCTTGCCACCCTCCTCGTCGGTGAACACCACCGCGCACGCGCCGTCGGACGACGGGCACGACTCGAGGAAGTGCAGCGGGTCCCACATCATCGGGGACTCCTTGACCTTCTCGATGGTGATGTCGGCCAGCTTGAGGTGGGCGTAGGGGTTCTTGGCCCCGTTGAGGCGGTCCTTGACCGCCACCTTCCAGCCGATGTCCTCCGGGGCGCCGGAGCGCCGGATGTAGGCCCGGATGAAGGGGGCGAAGGCGCCACCGGCGCCGATGGAGCCGGACTTGCCGCCACCGAGGGCGAACTGGGCGTTGCCCTCGGACTGCTTCTCGAAGGCCACCGAAAGCACCCGCTTGTGGCGGCCGGACTCGACGAGCTGCGAGCCGACGATGCCGGTGGAGCCACCGACCGAGCCGGCGGTGTGCACGCGGAACATGGGCTTGCCGTTGGCACCCAGCGCGTCGGCCAGGTACATCTCGGGCTTCATCACGCCCTCGAACAGGTCGGGGGCCTTGCCCAGGACGACGGCGTCGATGTCGCCCCAGTCCATGTTGGCGTCCTCGAGGGCGCGCTGGGCGGCCTCCCGGACGAGGCCGGTGATGGAGACGTCGCGGCGCTTGCTCTTGTGGTGGGTCTGGCCGATGCCGACCACGGCGACGGGCTGGCTGCTCATTCGTCACCCTCCAGGATGCACACGAGGTTCTGCTGCAGGCACGGGCCCGAGGTGGCATGTGCCAGGGCCCGGTTGGCGCGGCCGTCCATGATCGCCTGGGCCGCCGCGATGACGCGGAGGAGGCCGGTGACCATGACCGGGTTGGCGCCCTGGGCGCCGCCGGAAGCGTTCACCACGGTGTCGTCGGACAGGCCGAGCGACTCGCGGAGGATGAGCTCCTGGAAGCTGAACGGGGCGTAGATCTCGGCCAGGTCGATCGGGCCGTTGCCGGCCCCGGCGCCCTCGGCGGCGAGGCGGGTCGACTCCGACACGGTGAGGTCGCTGCGCAGGGTGGGCAGGTGGGGCTCGACGCGGTGGTCGAACCCGGTGATCCACACCGGGCGCTCGCACAGGTCGTAGGCCTTCTTGCCCCGGGCCAGCACGACCGCGGCGCAGCCGTCGGTGACCGGCGGCAGGTCGGCCTTGCGGAGCGGGTTGCGCACGTAGGGCTGGGCGAGGATCTCGTCGACGCTCACGTCGCCGGACACCTGGGCGTTGATGTTGCCCTTGGCGTTGGCGAGGTTGCGGGCCACGACCTCGGCGACGTCGCGCTCGGTGGCCTTGCCCGAGTCGAGCAGCGCCCGGTACTGCAGCGCGGCCAGCGACCACGGGTCGGCGCCCAGCGGCGTCAGGTAGTACGGATCCATCTCGATCGTGTAGAGCGTGGTGGGATCCGAGTTGGAGGTCTTGCCCACGCCGGCGGCCAGCGCGGTGTCGATGTGGCCGAGCAGCAGGTGGATGAAGGCCTCGTACATGGCCCACGCGCCGTCCATCTCGACGTGCGACTCGTTGATCGGCGGCCAGGCGCCGTAGGCGTCGACGTTGGCGACGAAGGAGAAGCCGCGGCCCGACAGGTAGTCGCACGAGCCGCTGACGGTGAAGCCGATGTCCTCCTTCTCCAGGCCGGCCATCTTGATGGCGCCCTGGACCGTGGGGAGCATCATCTCCGCCTCGGTGTTCTCGGACCGGCGCAGCATCGGCGACTGCGCGAATCCGACGATGGCGATGTCGTTCTCTGAGCGGGGCATCACATCATCCGTTCGACGTAGTTCTCGGCCGGCTCGTCCGGCTCTCCGGTGGGACGCCAGCCACGGACCGCGCCGGCCGTGGCTCCGTGGTTGCCGTTGCCGAGGTCGTCGACGTTGCGCTCGCCCTCGGGGGCCCACTCGATCGCCACGCGCATGCCGACCCGGACCTCCGAGGCGGGCACGCCGACGATCTCCTGCTGGCCGATGACCGCATCGGCGCCGTCGATCATGATCGAGCAGCGCACGAAGGGCTCGGTCTCCTTCTGGCCCGGGTACGGGGTGGGGGTGATGACGGTGAAGTTGCTCACCACACCGGTGCCCTCGAGCTCGACGACCGCGCCGTCGCCCAGGAAGATGCCGTCGACCGAGCACATCGGGTTGGCGCCGATGATCATGCGATCGCACTTGGGGCAGCGGCGGCCGAAGAGGCGGCCCTGCATCAGCGCGGCGGCCCACTCGCGGGTGGCGGGGGCGAAGTTGTCGACGTAGACGAGGTCGCAGAAGGCGTCCATCATCTGCACCTCGGGCTCGGCCGGGGCGGTGTAGGCCTCACCAGCGCCCTCGCTCGGCGAGGGGTCGGAGGCCGGCACGAACACGATGTCGTCGATGCGGCCGTTGACGTCGTCGCCCGTCTTGAACTGGGCCTCGACGCGCAGGCCGGCGGCGAGCTGGTCCTCGCTGGCCTTGACGGCGTGGAGGATCGGCGTGTCGGCGCCGTCGAGGGTGATGAAGGCGAACGCGAAGGGCTCCTGCACCGGGTGCAGGCGGGTGGGCTCGGGCACCCAGGTCCAGGTGCCGACCGTGCCCTTGGGGCCGACCTTCACCCACTCGCTGCCGGCGTCGGCGCCGGTCTCGGGGTCGTACTCCATCGGGGGGGCGACCACCCGATCGCCGATCCGCACGCCGATGATCTGCCCCTCGGCCAGCGCCGAGAAGAAGGTGCTCATCGTCGACCCCAGTGACCGCGTGAACGGGAACTGGAGGTGGAACGGCTCCATGTCGTAGCTCGTGTCTGTCATGGTTCCTCTCTCTCGGCGGGCCGGTGGTGCCGACCCGACGGACTAGCGCCGCTTGTAGACAGGGGTCCGCTTCTCCTTGAAGGCGAGCGGACCCTCCTTGGCGTCTTCGGTGGCGAACACGGCCTGGCCGTACGAGAACTCGTGGTCGAGCGCCTCTCGTTCGGTCATGCCTTCGGTCTCGCGCAGGGTGCGCAGCACGGCCTCCACGGCGATGGGGCCGTTGGCGGCGATCTGCTGGGCGATCTCCAGCGCCTTGTTCAGCGCCTGGCCCTCGTCGACGACGTGGCCGACGAGGCCGTACTGGAGGGCTTCGTCGGCGGTCAGCTCACGCCCGGCGAGCAGCACCTCGGCGGCGATGGTGTAGGGGATCTGGCGGCGCAGGCGCACGGCCGACCCGGCCATCGGGTAGAGCGAGCGCTTCACCTCGGAGACCGCGAAGCGAGCGGTGCGGCCGGCCACGCGGATGTCGGTGCCCTGGAGCAACTCGGTGCCGCCGGCGAAGGCGATGCCCTCGACCGCGGCGATCAGCGGCTTCTTGGGCTGGTAGTGGCGCAGCAGGCACTTCCACATGAGGTCGGGGTCGGCGGCCAGGCGGGCCTGCACGTCGATCTCGGTGTCGGCGTCCTCGCCGGCGTCGCCGGCCATGGCCCGCAGGTCGGCGCCCGAGGAGAAGTTGCCGTTGGCGCCGGTGAGGATGATCGCCCGGACGTCGTCGTCGACGTCGGCGGCCTGCATGGCGTCGAGCATGCGGATGAGCATCGCCCCCGACAGGGCGTTGAGCCGCTTGGGCCGGTTCATCGTCATGATGAGGACGGCACCGTCTCGTTCGATCAGGGCGTCGGGCATGGCGTGCACCTCGTCGGGCTCGGGGGCCGGTGGGCGTTCACCGGCCGGGAGCCTCGACGCCGGCGCCCGCTCCCCCGAAGGGTCACGTTCCCCCGCGCCGCGTCGGTCCCCCGGCCGGCAGGAGTTCACGGTAATTTGCTTAACGCCGCATAGCAACTTGTGGGCCCCACAACCCGAACTGGCTGGGATCCACGTCGCTCTGGCGAGCTGAGACCCAACCAGTTCGGGATCCGACGGGTGCCGTCGACCAAGATGCGGCGGTGCGGTTCGTCGACGACCCCGGGCTGATCCACCTCCGCCGCGGGGCCCGGGCGGCCGTCGTCGTGCCTGTCCTCTACGCCGCCACCAACGCCACGGTCGGCACCACCGCTGCGCTCTACGCCTCGTTCGGCGCGTTCGCGTCGATGGCCTTCGCCGACTTCCAGGGCACCGCCCGCCGCCGGCTCGAGGGCTACGGCGTGCTCGCCGTGCTCGGCGCTCTCCTGATCCTGCTCGGCAGCTGGGTCGCCGGGCTGCCGGTGCTGGTCCCGACCCTCACGATCCTCGCCGTCACGTTCACGATCCGGTTCGTCGGCTGCCTCGGCGGCTACGCCATCGCCGCCGGCACCACCCTGATGCTCGCGTTCGCCCTCGCCGTGATGACCACGCCCGTCGAGCAGGTCGACCAGCGCACGTTCGGATGGCTGCTCGGCTGCGCCGCCGCGGCGGCCGCCTCGATGGTGGCCGCGCTCCCCCGCCACTCGATCGCCCGGGACCGGCTGGCCGCCCAGAGCCGGGCGCTCGCCTCCCACCTGCGCGACCGCGCCGCGGGCCGGGCGACGACCGCCCCCGACATCGTCGCGGTCCGCCAGGTCCGCGAGGAGCTGGCCGTGTCGTCGGGCCGGCCGCTCGTCCCGTCGCTGTCACAGGCCGCCCTCGGTGAGACGCTCGACGCCCTCGGCCGGGCCACGATCCTGTGCGCCCACCTCGATCCCGACGTGAACCTCGGCGCCGACGGCGCAGGCACCGACCGGCTCGCCGAGGCGGCGGCCGATGCCTTCGACGCCGCGGCCCACGTGATCGGCGGCACCGAAGGGTTCGACCCCGCGGCCACCCACGCCGCGCTGGTGGCCCACCGCGAGCGCACGGTCGCCGCCCTCACCGACCCCGACCCCGACGTGCGCCGGTCGGTCGAGGACGCGGCGGCCACGGCCATGCGCGTCCGCATCGTCACGTCGCTCGGCGCCCTGTGCGCCTCGGCCGCCGCACTGTGGCAGGGCCGGCCGCTGGACGAGCCCGACCGGCTCGACGTCGCCGTCGCCCTGCCCGAGCCCGGGGCGCGCGCCTTCTGGCGCCGCGCCCGCCGCACGCTGCGCTTCCACCTCCGCTGGGAGAGCACCCGCTTCCGCAACAGCCTCCGCGCCGGGGTGGCGGTGGCCGCCTCGCTGCTCGTCGCCCGGGCTGTCGCCTTCGACCACGCCTTCTGGGTGGTCCTCGGCACGCTCATGGTCCTCCGCAGCGGGGCGAGCGACACCACCACCACGGCCCTGCAGGCCCTGCGCGGCACCCTCATCGGCTTCGTGATCGCCGTGCCGATCGCCGTCGTCGCCGACGGGCACGACGGGCTGCTCTGGGTCCTGCTCCCGTTCGTGGCGTTCCTGTCGGCCTGGGCGCCGGGGGCGATCGGCCTCGGCAGCGGCCAGGCCGCGTTCACCGTCTTCGTCGTGGTGCTGTTCAACCTGGCGGTGCCCGAGGGCACCCAGACCGCTGTGCTGCGCGTCGAGACCGTCGCCACCGGCATCGCGGTGGCGACGGTGGCCGGGTTCCTCTTCTGGCCCCGTGGCCCGCGCCCGACCCTCGGGCCCCTGACCGCCCGCCTCTACCGGGCATCGGCCGCGCTGCTGAGGGCCGTCAGCGCCGACGCCCTCGCCCTAGGGCACCCCGGGGCCGACCGGGCCGCGGCGCGCCACGCCCTCGTCGAGTCGCGCGAGCAGGTCGAGGAGACGCTCCGCGAGATCGCGGCGGTCGAGAAGGGCGGCATCGAGATGCCGCGCCGGCTCGCCCTGCTCACCACGCCGGCGCTGGTCGAGGCCGGCGACTGGTCGCGGGCCGACCTCGCCGGCGGCACCATCACGCCTGCCGAGGGCCTCCCCGAACAGCCCCCCGTCGAGGTCGAGGCCCAGGCCTTCGAGGTGGCCGGTCGGCTCGACGAGCTCGCGTCGTCCCTGGCGGCCTCGGGGGCCACGGCCGTGGAGTTCGAGGGCCCGGCCGCACGAGGTCGGGGCCGGCCCGACGCCGCGGGGCGCGACCCGGCCGAGTTCCTGCGCCTCGTGTGGCTCTGGACCTGGCTCGGCATCGTCGACGACGCCGCACGGCGCACGGCCGACGACGCGCTGGCCGCGGTCAGGCCGATCGGGCGGCGGTGGTGGCGCTGAGGACCAGGCCGCGGCGCCCGTGGGCGCCGTGAGCCCCTAGGAGTAGAAGGGGTTGTCGCCGGCCTCGTGGTCGGTGACGTCGACGACGTCGGTGACCTCGGGGATGGCCTCCTTGATGGCCACCTGGATGCCCTCGCGCAGCGTGGCCGCGCTCATCGAGCAGCCCTGGCAACCGCCGCCCATGGTGATGAACACCGTGGTGTCCTCGACGCCCACCAGGTCGGCGAAGCCGCCGTGCGACGCCAGGCTCGGGTTGACCGCCTCGGCCAGGAGCTGGCGCACCTTGTCGGCGAGGTCGCCGGTGAGCTCGATGTTGCGGCCCACGAGCGGGTTGGGCTTGTTGGGGTTGCGGATGACCAGGCCCCCCTGCCCCGACGCGCTCGGCACGTCGAGGGTGGCGCCCCGCATCTCCTCGACGCTGTCGGCGGCCACCACGACGCTGAGCCCGCCCTGGACCGAGAGGTCGTCGGCCTCGTCGAGCTCGGAGATGACCTCGAAGGCGAGGTCGTAGGTGTAGTCGGTGCCCGACGTGCCGGTGATGGCGACACGGAGGCACAGGGTGCCCGGGTCCTCCTCGCCGTCGCGGATCTCGAGCACCCGCTCGAGGGCGGCAGGGCTGACGGTGAGCACCGGCGCGGAGCCGGTGTCGGCCGTGGCGCCCGCGCCCCCATCCACCTCGGTGGCAGCGTCGGTGTCGGTGGTGTCGGTGGTGTCGGTCGACATCTCGGATCCCCTCGGAGCGGAAAACACGGCCGTGGCCGGGTTTTCCCCACGCTACCGCCCGTCGGGGCCGACGCGGCAGGCCCGGCTCAGCTCAGGTAGGAGCCCCGGCCGTAGAGCACGGCCATGGCGAGCAGCGCGACGAGCGACAGCGGGAGCACCACGTTGCGGAGGCCCCGCCGCTCCGAGAGCAGCGCGCCGAACGCCGCAAGGGCGGGGAAGGCGGAGAGCAGGTAGCGACCCGAGCCCATGAAGTCCTTGGTGCCCACGAGGGCCAGCCCGCACACCCCGAGCACGTAGAGGGCGTAGGCCCACCCGAAGCGGCGCTTCACGGCGGGGAGCAGCGCCAGGCCGCCGATCACGAGCAGGCCCTGCACCACGAGGTTGATCGTGCCGCCGCTGAACGGGTGGTCGCGGATGGTCTCGAACAGGCGGAACTTGAGCCAGGTGCTCGGGCCCGCACCCTGGTCCCAGCCCTTCGAGGCCTCGACCGTGGCGAACAGGAACGGGTCGCCGAAGCGCACCCAGAGGTAGGCGCACCACGCGGCCACGCCCCCGAAGGCGAGCACGATCGGTGAGTCGCGCCACGACAGGCCCCGCGGGTCGAAGGCGGCGACCAGGCCCCGCTCGCCGTGCGCGGTGTTGCGCCGCTCGATGAGCCGGAACAGCAGGGCGGCGGCGACGATCACGCCCGACGGCCGCCCGGCCGACGCCACGATGCCCACGACGCCCGCCCAGAAGACGCGGTCGCGCTCGAGCAGCAGGAAGGCCCCGACGGTGGCGGCCAGGAAGAGGGCGTCGGCGTACACCGCGCCGTACTGGTACCAGCCGTAGGGGTAGACGAGCAGCACCAGCAGGGCCAGGAGCGCGGCCGCCGGCTTCAGGAACTGGTCGGCCCACCGGCGGAAGCACACGGCGAGGGCGGCACCGCTCGCCAGCGTGACCATCGAGCCGGTGATGAAGATCGACGGGAACAGCCAGCTGAACGCCTTGACCACGACGGGGTACGACGGCCAGAACGCCACCGCCGACTGCACGTCGTCGCCCGGGTAGTAGGAGTAGCCGTCGCGCACGATGGCCCGGTACCAGTAGGCGTCCCAGCGCTGCCAGCCCTCGAAGAAGGTGCCGCCGGCGATGCCGGGGCGGGCCGGGTAGCGGGGGTCGTGGGCCAGGTGTGTGGTGCCGAACCACACCGCCAGCCACACCAGCGCGGCCACGACCGCGAAGAGGGCGAGCGCGTGCCACCACGGCGCCGGCGCCCACGTGGCGTCGCCCGCGTCGGGCGCGGCGTCGACCCGCCGCTCGTGGGCGGGTTCGGCGAGAGCGCTCGCGGCGCCGGCGGTGGGCAGCTGGGTCGACACGGTCGTGGGTGGTGCGTTCCCCGTCTGCACCGGGCGCGACGCTATCGCTCCGGAGGAGGCCGACGGAGGCAGGTGCAGGGGGCCGTAGCCTCCTGCCCGTGATCCTCGTCGACGTCGAGCGGGTGGCCATGAGCCGGCCCGGCCGCCCACTCTTCGCCGACCTCTCGTTCACGGTGTCGAGCGGCGATCGCGTCGGCATCGTCGGGCTCAACGGCTGCGGCAAGTCGACGCTGCTGTCGGTGCTCACCGGCGAGACGGTGCCGGAGTCGGGGGTCGTCCGCACCGGGCGCGACGTGCGCGTCGCCGCCCTCACCCAGCGCCCCGTGCTGCCCGCCGGGCCGGTCCTGGCCGCGGTCGAGGCCGCCGCCGAGCAGCCGTGGGAGGCCGCCGCGGTGCTCGACCACCTCGGCATGGCCGGCCTGTCCGACGCCGACACCGGCCGACTGTCGGGGGGCCAGGCCAAGCGGGTGGCCCTGGCCCGCACCCTGGTGGCGCCCTCCGACCTCCTGGTGCTCGACGAGCCCACCAACCACCTCGACATCGACGCCATCGCCTGGCTCGAGGAGCGCCTCGCCGCCTACAAGGGCGGGCTCCTGCTCGTCACCCACGACCGCCACCTCCTCGACCGGGTCACCACGCGGGTGCTCGAGCTCGACCGGGGCAGGGGCTACGTCCACGACAGCGGCTACGACGTCTACCTCGAGGGCCGGGCCGAGCGCGAGGAGCAGGCCGCCTCCAACGAGGCCAGCCGCCGCATCCTCGCCCGCAAGGAGCTGGCCTGGCTGCGCCGCGGCGCCCCCGCCCGCACCCGCAAGCCCAAGGCCCGCATCGAGGCGGCCACCGCGATCGTCGAGAGCCGTGCCGAGCCGGCCGCCCGGCAGGGCATCCCCGACCTGTGGTTCGGCACGCCCCGCCTCGGCGACAAGGTCATCGAGCTCGACCGCGTCGGCTACGCCCACCCCGGCGCCGACCCGCTCTTCGAGGGCGTCGACCTCCTGCTCGACAACCGTGAGCGGCTCGGCCTCGTCGGGCCCAACGGCGTCGGCAAGTCGACCCTTCTCGACCTGCTCGCCGGTCGCCGCTCCCCCACCAGCGGCACCGTCGAGGTCGGCACCACCGTGCGCCTCGGCTACTACGACCAGGTCGGCGTCACCCTCGACCCCGCCCAGCGGGTGCGCGACGCCGTCACCGGCGGCGCGCGCCAGCCCGACTGGCAGGACGCCGCCCTGCTCGAGTCGTTCTGGTTCGACACCGACGCCCAGTGGGCACCCATCGGCCTGCTCTCCGGCGGCGAGCGGCGTCGCCTCCAGCTGCTGCTCGTGCTGGCCACCAAGCCCAACGTGCTGCTGCTCGACGAGCCCACCAACGACCTCGACATCGACACGCTCCGCGTGCTCGAGGAGTTCCTCGACGACTGGCCCGGCGCCCTCATCGTCGTCAGCCACGACCGGGCGTTCCTCGAGCGCACCGTCACCGACGTGATGGTGATGGACGGCGAGCGCCGCCCGGGCCGCCGCCCCGGCGGGTACGCCGCCTGGGAGGACGAGCGCCGCGCCGCCCGGGCGAAGGGCCGAGCCACCAGCGCGCCGACCAAGCCGGCGGTGCCCGCCCCGAAGCCCACGAAGAAGGGCGCGGCCGCCGCCAAGCCCGCCGGCCCGCGCAGCCCCAGCACCCTGCGGCACCTGATGAAGGAGGCCGACAAGGAGGTCGTGAAGCTCGGCAAGCGACGCGTCGTGCTCGAGGAGGCGCTCGCCGACAAGGCCGCCACCGCCGACCACACCGAGCTCACCGCGCTCGGTGCCGAGCTGGCCGACGTGCTCGCCGCCCTGGAGGCCGCCGAGGAGCAGTGGCTGGCCCTCGCCGAGGAGGCCGAGGCCGCCGCGACGGAGGCCGCGCGAAACCGCAGGTAGATTGGCCCGCCGTGATCGACGTCGAGGCCAACACCGAGGCCCTGCACGAACTGCGCAAGGCCCGGCGAGCCAACCGGCTGGCCGACGTCCACTGGATCGACGCGCTCTACCGCGTCTACATGACCGGCCTCGTCGGTGTGATCCTCGTGCTGCTCGCGTCGGGCCAGCTGCCCAACGAGAAGGTCTCCGGCCCCGAGGCGATCACCTTCGCCAACGAGGCCCCGATGTGGCTGGGCCTGCTCGTGGCGGTGGCCGTCGGCATCGGCCTGCGCTCCGGCGGCCGCGGCGGCCCGCTGGTGCTCGAGGCCCCGGTCGTGATGCACGAGCTCAACGCGCCGGTCCCCCGCGCCGCGGTCGTGCGCGGCCCGGCCATCAAGCAGCTGCGCTTCCTCGCCTTCGCCGGTGCGGTGGTCGGCGCCATCATCGGCGAGCTCGCTGCCCGCCGCCTTCCCCAGAACGTCGTGCCGGTCGTGATCTGCACGAGCCTCACCTTCGCCCTCGCCGGCGTGCTCGCCTCGGCCACCGCCATGGCCGCGTCGGGCCGGCGCCTGCGCTGGTGGCCCGCCAACCTGATCGCCGTGGTGCTGATCGGCTGGTCGGTGATCGACATCACCACCAAGCACATGACCTCGCCGCTCACGATGCTGGCCGAGATCGCCTTCTGGCCGATCACGTTCCGCATCACGGGCCTGGTCGGCGTCGTCCTCGTCGTGCTGCTCGTCGTGCTGGCCATGCGCCGCATCGGCGACCTCTCGCTCGAGCACGCCCTGCGCCGGGCCGGGCTCGTCGCCCAGCTGCGCTTCGCCGTCACCCTCCAGGACGTCCGCACCGTGGTGCTGCTGCGGCGCCAGCTCTCCCAGGAGAACCCGAGGCTGCGGCCCTGGATCCGCATCGGCCGGCCCCGCAAGCGCGGCCTGGTGCCCCCGGTCTGGAAGCGCGACTGGCAGAGCTACCTGCGCTTCCCGCTCCCCCGCCTGATCCGGATGCTCATGCTGGGTGCCGTCGCCGGGCTCTCGCTCGGGCTCATGTGGCGCGGCACGATCCCGATGGTGATCGTCGCCGGCGTCGCCCTCTACCTCGCCGCCTACGACGCGGCCGAGCCGGCGGCCCAGGAGGTCGACCACCCCACCCGCTGGGAGAGCTACCCCATCGAGCCGGGCCGCCTCATCCTCCAGCACCTCGCCGCCTCGTTCCAGATGACCTTCACCATCCCCGCCTGGATGACCTGGGGCCTACGCCTCGCGGCCGTCGCCGTCTGCCTCACCGCCGGACACTGGAGGCCGCGGAGGATCCCCGCCC
>CAMFLJ010000053.1 GCA_945957335.1 uncultured Actinomycetes bacterium
CCGGTGAGCAGCGCCGTGCAGCGGGCCGGATCGGAGAGCGAGAACGGGCCGGGGGCCGTCGGGTCGGGAGGCGTGAGCTCGACACCCAAGGGGCCCGCAGCGGCCATGTTGGTGAGGGTCATCCACGGGTTGTCGCCCGGCGAGGCCCACACCACGCCGGCGAAGCGGCCGCCGGCGCGCAGCGAGGCGACGAGGTTGGCGAACGCGGCCTCGGGCTGCGGGAAGAACATGACGCCGAAGCGGCTGTAGACGCCGTCGTAGCCCTCGGGCACCGGGCCCTCGGCGAGGTCGTGCACCAGGAAGCGGGCGTTGGCCACGCCGGCGTCACCGGCGCGGCGCTCGGCGGCGCCGACCATGGCCGGGGCGATGTCGAGCCCGACGGCCTCGCCACCGGAGCCCACGAGGTTGGCGAGGGCGAGCGTGGTGGCGCCCGGGCCACAGCCCACGTCGAGGAGCCGCTCCCCCGCCTGGGGGGCGAGCGCCTCGATGCCGGAGCGGCCGAGGCTCTCGGTGAAGCGCTCCATCATCCCCTCGCGGTTCGCCCACGCCTCGGCGCGGCGGTCCCAGTACTCCGCGCTGCTCGGGTCCTCAGCCATCGATCGTCCTCCCACGGCTCGCCGCCGCCGTCACTACAGCACGGAAGGAGTCGGCGGCGCGGCGGGCGCGCTTGAGCGGATCAGTTGGTTCGCCGGCGAACACCTCGATGGCGACCGGGCCCGTCCAGCCCCGCCGCAGCAGCGACCCGAGCATGGCGTCGGGCCGCAGGGCGCCGGCGGGATCGCCCGGGAAGAGCCGGTTCGACGAGTCGGCCGCCATCTGGTCGGGGGCGAGCCCCTCGACCGCCGCGGCGTCGGAGAGCTGCACCCCGACCACCGCCTCGAACGGCACGGCGTCGAGCGTCGCCGCCGCGCCGCCGCGCCGCTGCAGGTGCCAGTTGTCGACCAGCACCCCGGCGTTCGGCGCACCGCACCGGGCAGCCACCTCGGCCGCCTCGACGATGTCCCACAGGGCCGACCAGGCGAAGGGCTCGACCTGCACGACCAGGCCGCGTTCGGCAGCGGCGGCGGCCAGCAGCCCGAGGCCGTCGACGCCGGCCTCCGGGTCCCACGGCTCGCCCGGCATCACCAGCGCGGTCACCGCACGGGCCCCGACCGCCGCCGCCAGGTCGAGGTCGTCGAGCACGTCGCCCGGCAGATCGACCGTGGGCCAGCGGCGGGGGTCGTCCCAGCCGGTGACGGGGTCGAGCTCGGCCACGCCGAGTCCGAGCGACCCGAGCCGGGTGGCGAGGGCACCGGTCGTGTGCCCCGGGCCGGTGGCCGTCCACGCCCGCACGTGGCGCGGCCGCAGCGACACCAGCGCGTGCCCGGTGGCGGCGGCCACCTCGAGGTGGGTCTCGACGGCGACCCCGTTCATCGTCCCCGCGGGCAGCACCGGCACGATCCCCGGCGCGGCGGAGGCGAGCGGCGGGAGCGCGTCGGCGTCGGGTTCCGGCTCGGCCATCGGCGCAACCTAACGCCCGGTCGGGCCCGCCCGGCGGCCTAGCCTCGGCCCATGGAGCCCTTCGGATCGCAGCCCGAGCCGGACCAGACCGTGAGCGGGTCGAACCTGCCCGAGCCGGCCCCGGTGCAGCCGCCCGCCCAGAACCCGCCCCCGGGCTGGTACCCCGACCCGCAGGGCGTAAACCGTTGGTGGGACGGCACCCAGTGGGGCCAGGCCGCCGTCACCCCCACCCCCGTCGCCGCGTCGGGCACGTCCGATCCCAAGACGATGGCCGTGCTCGCCCAGGTGCTCGGCATCCTCACCGGGCTCATCGGCCCGCTGATCATCTACCTGGTCAACGGCGAGAAGGACCCCTTCGTGCGCCACCACGCGTCGGAGGCGCTCAACTTCCAGCTCACGCTGCTGATCGCCTACCTCCTGTCGTTCGTCCTGATGTTCGTGCTCATCGGCTTCCTGCTCTTCTTCGTGGTCTGGATCCTGGCGATCGTCTGGGGCATCCAGGCGGCCATCGCCGCCAACCGGGGCGAGTGGTACCGCTACCCCGTCAACATCCGCTTCGTCTCCGGCGCCCTCGGCTGATGCCCGCCGCCACCTGAGCGGACACTGGACGCACGAGCGCCCCGGCCAGCGGCCGGGGCGCTCTGCGGTCTCGGGAGCAGCCGGCCGACTCAGCCGGTGAAGCTCGGGGCCACCTCGGTCGCGTTCACCACGGCCGGCGCGGTCGTGGTGGTGACGGGCACACCGCAGCCAGCGGGCTGGGCCGACGCGTCCCAGGTGATCTCGACCGAACCGGCGGCGCCGTTGGCGCCCTCCTGGATGGTGCCGCCGTCGGGGACGAAGCTCGACCCGCCGCCGCCGCCGCCGGCCGAACCGTCGCCGTCGGTCACGGCACCGCCGCCACCACCGCCGTACCAGCCACCGCCGCCACCGCCGCCACCGCCGTTGTAGTTGCCGTCCTGCGCGTCGCCGGAGCCACCGACGCCGCCCTGGCTCAACGAGCCCGCGGTCGCGGTGGAGCCACCGAGGGCGTCGGTGCCCGGGGCACCTCCCGCGCCGTCACCGCCTCCCGCTCCGCCGGTGACCGTCACCCCGGGATCGTCGCCGTCACCGCCGGCGAACCCGACGAGGCCACCGTTGCCCCCGGCGCCCTCCGGGTTGCCGCCGAACGCGCCGGCGCCACCACCACCACCCGCGAGCACGAGCGGTTCGCTCGACAGCAGGCCGGAGGCACCACCACCGCCGCCACCGGCGGCGTCCTGGGTGCCGGAGGGCGCGCCGCCGTCTCCGCCACCGCCGAAGCCACCGACGCCCGGCGTGGCACCGTTCGCCACTCCCCCGACGCCACCTACGACCACCACCAGCAGATCACCGGGAACGACCTCGACATCGGCCGTGACCACTGCGCCTGCGCCTTCGCGGCCGCCTTCGACGTTGTCAGAGCCGCCTCGCGCTCCGGCGGCCACGACGGTCACGGAGCAGATCCCGTCCGGGACCAAGAAGGAGGCGAGCCCGGCTGCGTCGTAGGTGACACCGTCGACGGCCTGCCCGCCTGCGGTTCCGGTGAAGCCCATCCCGAGCAGGGCAGCTGTGCCGACTCCCGCCGCGATCATCCGACCTGTTCGCATGCGCGCTCCCGTTCCTTCGCATCGATAATGAACCGGCAAAGTATAACTTGCGACTGCCAAGCCGTGCCGGATCTCCGTGGTGGATAGCGTCGTGGTGTGGCCCCCGATCACCGCCCGCATCCACTCCCCGGCATCAGCGGCGACCGGCTGGGCGTGGTGATCGGTTCGTCACTCACGGCCCACCCGTTCGCCGGGACGACGTCCCGACGGCTCACCGTCGACGGCCACGGCGGCCCGGCCGAGGTCGAGCTGCACGAGCGCGGCGACCTCGTCGTGGTGATGCGGCACGGGCCCGGCGGTCGGGTGCCGGCTCACCTCGTCGACCACCACGCCAACGTGCGCGCCCTCTGCGAGGCAGGCTGCGACCGGGTGCTGGCCCTCGGCTCGGCCGGCGGGCTCCACGGCCACCTCGGCCCCGGCACGGTCGTCGTGCCGGACGACTTCATCTCGCTCGGCCGCCAGCCCACGTTCCACGACACCACCGAGGGCTACCGCATGCCCGCCATCGATCCGGCCTGGCGGGGCGAGGTGCTCGCGGCGTGGGCGCGCTCGACCACCACCCCGGCGGTCGACGGCGGCACCTACGCCATGGTGCGCGGCCCGAGGTTCGAGACCCCGGCCGAGATCCGCCTGCTGGCCACGTTCGCCGACCTCGTGGGCATGACCTGGCCGGCCGAGCTGGTCCTCGCGTGCGAGGCCGGCCTGCGCTACGCCGTCGTGTGCAAGGTCGACAACCTCGCCAACGGCGTCGAGGGCCACCGGGCCAGCGTCGAGGAGTACCTGGCCCGCACCGAGGCCGACGCCGAACGCCTGGGCGCCGACCTCGTCGCGGTCGTCGACGCGCTCCTGGCCTGAACCGGCCCGACACCCTCTCGCGCGCTGCGTGAGGGCCCTGGGCCGGGCGGAGGGCGACGGTTACGCTCGACCCCCCATGGGTGCGCTCTCCTCCTCGTCGACCGCCGTGGTCGACGGGGTCGCGCTCACCCGACGCTTCGGCGCCACCACCGCGCTCGACGGCGCCACGTTCTCGGTGCCGGCTGGCGTCACCGGGCTGCTCGGGGCCAACGGTGCAGGCAAGACCACGCTCCTCGGCCTGGTGCTGGGCCTGGCACGGCCCGACGACGGCGAGATCAGGGTGCTCGGCCTGAACCCGAGCACCGCCGGCCCCGAGGTGCGGGCCCGCATCGGCTACGCCCCCGAGCACCACCGGCTGCCGCCCGACACCCGGGCCCACGACCTGGTCCGCCACGTCGCCCAGGTGCACGGCCTCCCCTCCCGCGCCGCCACGAACCGCGCGAGCGACGCGCTCTGGGAGGTCGGGCTCGGCGAGGAGCGGTTCCGGCCCGTCGGCACCATGTCGACCGGCCAGCGCCAGCGGGTGAAGCTCGCCCAGGCCATCGCCCACGACCCCGAGCTGGTGCTCCTCGACGAGCCCACCGACGGCCTCGACCCGGTGCAGCGCGACGACATGCTGGCGCTGATCCGCCGCATCGGCACCGAGTTCGGGATCCACGTGCTGGTGTCGTCGCACCTGCTCGAGGAGGTCGAGCGGATCTGCGACTCGGCGGTGATCCTGCGCGAGGGCCAGGTGGTGGCCAGCGGGCCGATCCGGGAGCTCACCGGCCAGGGCCGCGGCCTGGTGGTCGAGGTCGAGGGGCCCGTCGAGGAGGTCGCGGCCCGGCTCGTGGCGTGCGGGCTCGAGGTGGCCGCCGACGGCCACCGGCTCACCGTCCTCGAGCGCGCCGACCTCCCCCGCGGCACCGTCCACGACCTCGTCCGCGACGCCATCGCCGACTCCGGGGCGGGCATCCGCCGCCTCTCCGACCGCACCGTCTCGCTGGAGGACGTCTTCCTCGAGGTCGGGGCGTGACCGCGGTGGACGACCGGCTCGACGACGCCGGCGGGAGCGGCGAGGCGCGCATCGTCGACCGCGGCTACCGGCACTACGACGGCCCCCGCACCGGCCGGTGGGGAGCGTTCCGCGCCCTCGTCGTCCACTCGATGCAGCGGGCGCTCGGCCTGCGCCGCTCGGCTGCCCAGAAGGTGCTGCCCGGCCTCACCGTGGCCATCGCCTACGTGCCCGCCATCGTCTTCGTGGGCATGTCGGTGCTGCTCAAGGACACGCTGCTGGCCAACGCCAACGTGGTGCCCACCTACTCGGAGTACTACTCGTTCATCTCCGCCGCCATCGTCGTGTTCAGCGCGTTCGTGGCCCCCGAGCTGCTGTGCACCGACCGCCGCACCGGCATGCTCGGGCTCTACCTGGCGTCGCCCCTCACCCGCACCTCGTACCTCGGGGCCAAGGCGGTGGCCGTGGTCGGGCTGCTGGCCGTGGTCACCCTCGGGCCGCCGCTGCTGATGCTGGTGGCGTTCACCCTGATCGGCCAGGGGCCCGACGGGCCGGCCGGCGTGGTGCGCCTGTTCGGCGAGATCGCCCTCGGCGGCCTGGTCGTGGCGGTGCTGCAGGCGTCGCTCTCGCTCGCCGTGTCGAGCACGACCACCCGCAAGGCCGTGGCCTCAGCCGGCGTCATCCTGATCCTGCTGGCCAGCGCGGCGCTCTCCGATGCGCTCGTGTCGGGTGCCGGTGCCCGCCCCGAGCTGTTCTGCCTCAACCTGCTGCAACTGCCCTTCGAGCTCGTGCGCCGCATCTACGGCGACATCTCGCCGGTGCCCTCGGTCGCCAGCATCCCCACCATCACCCTGGTGGCGGCCTACGCGGGCTGGACCGTGCTCTTCGGGGCGATCACATGGCTGCGCTACCGGCGCCTGGCGGTCGACCGGTGAGCGCCATGATCCGCGTGCAGAACGTGTCGAAGTGGTTCGGCGACGTGGTGGCCGTCTCCGACGTGTCGTTCGAGGTCGGGCCGGGCGTGACCGCGCTGCTCGGCCCGAACGGCGCGGGCAAGTCGACGATGCTGCGCATGCTGTGCGGGCTCACCGCGCCCTCGCAGGGCACCGTGGAGGTGCTTGGTGGCGACCCGCGGCGAGACCTCGAGCTGAGCCGGCGCATCAGCATCGTGCCCCAGCAGGAGGCGCTGTTCGACGGCCTCACCGCCTACCAGTTCGTGCACCTGGCGGCCGTGCTCTCCCAGGTCGCCGACCCCGACGCCGCCACCCGGGCCACGCTCGGCCTCGTCGAGCTCGACCCCGACGACCCGAAGCCGGTGGGCTCCTTCTCCCGGGGGATGCGGCAGCGGGCCAAGATCGCGCAGGCCCTCGTCGACCACCCCGAGGTGATCGTCCTCGACGAGCCCCTCACGGGGCTCGACCCCCGCCAGCGCCTCCACCTGATCTCGCTGTTCCAGCGCCTCGGCGAGCTCGGCCGGTGCGTGCTCGTCTCCAGCCACGTCCTCGACGAGGTCGAGCGCTTCGGCAGCCGGGTGCTGGTGATGGCCCAGGGCCGCCTGGCCGCCGAGGGCGACTACCGCGCCATCCGTGACCTCATGGACGACCGGCCCCATCGCATCCGGGTGCGCAGCGACGACCCCCGCCGCCTGGCGTCGGGCCTGCTCGGCGCCGACGGCGTGGTGGGCGTGCGGCTCGACGGTGACGACACCACCATCGTCGACACCCGCGACGCGCCCACCCTGCGGCGCACCGTCGCGGTCGTCGCCCGCGACCACGCCATCCGCCTCCACGAGGTGGCACCGCTCGACGACGACCTCGAGAGCGTCTTCCGCTACCTGGTGGACGGCCGATGAGCGCGACCGTGGCCCACGCCCCCACCCGCTGGCCGCTCTACCGGCTGATGCTGCGCACGCTGGTCACGCGGGGCCGGCTCGTGGCGCTGCTGGCCCTCGGCGCGGTCGGCATCGCGGTGGGCACCGCGCTCGGCTCGAGCGTGCGGGGGCCCGCCCTCATCGACGGTGTCGGGCAGGTCGAGGGGCACCTCGTGGCCGGCGCCCGCCTGGTGAACAGCTTCGGCCTGTCGCTCCTCGTTCCGGTGGTGGCGCTGGTGCTGGCCTCCGCCGCGCTCGGCGACCCCGACGAGGACGGCACCCTCGTCTACCTCTGGCTGCGGCCCGTTCCCCGGCACCGCATCGTCGCCGCCGCGGCGGCGGCCTCGTTCACCGTGGCGTGGCCGCTCGTGGTGGTGCCCCTCGCCCTCACCGCCATCGCCGTCCAGGGCGGCTCCGACCTCGTGGTCGGCACCGTCGCCTCGGCCACCGTGGGGCTGATCGCCTACACCGGGATCTTCACCGCCCTCGGGCTGGTGGCGAAGCGCGCCCTGGTGTGGGGCCTGCTCTACATCTTCGTGTGGGAGGGGTTCGTGGCCAACGCCGCCGACTCCGCGGCCCGGCTGGCCGTGCGCACCTACACGAGGTCGATCCTCGAGGGCATCACCGGTGTGCCCCTCCGGGGCGCGGAGATCTCCTCCCCCGCCCGGTGGCTGGTGCCGGTGGTGGTCGGGGCGGTGGCGCTGGCCTTCGCCTCGTGGCGGCTGGCCCGCCGCGACATCGCCTGACCGTGCGCACGCTCGACCGCGAGATCCTCCGGCTCGCCGTCCCCGCCCTGGCGGCCCTCGCCGCCGAGCCGCTCTACGTGCTGGCCGACACCGCGGTGGTGGGCCACATCGGTCCCGACGCGCTGGCGGGCCTGGCCGTGGCGAGCAGCATCCTGCTGCTGGGGTACGCGGTGTTCATCTTCCTCGCCTACGGCACCACGGCGTCGGTGGCCCGGTTGTTGGGTGCGGGCGACGAGCGCGAGGCCGCCCACCAGGCCGTGCAGGGCATGTGGCTGGCCGCCGTGCTCGGCGTGGTCGTGGCCCTCGCCACCCTCGCCCTGTCCGAGCCGCTGCTCACCCTCCTCGGGGCCACCGGCGCGGTGCGCGAGCAGGCGGCGATCTACCTGCGGATCAGCCTGGCCGGCGTGCCCGCCATGCTCGTCGTGCTGGCCGGCACCGGCTACCTCCGTGGCCTCCAGGACACCCGCACGCCGCTGTTCGTGGCCCTGGGCTCGGCCCTGCTCAACCTCGTCCTCGAGCTGGTCCTCATCCCGGGGATGGGCTTCGGGATCGGTGCGTCGGCGCTGTCGACGGTGATCGCCCAGTGGACCTCGGCCGCCATCTACGTCGTGTGGGTGGCCCGCGCCGTGCGCCACCACGAGGTTCCGCTCGGGCCTCACGGCCGTACCCTCCGCCGCCTCGCGGTGGTGGGCCGCGACCTGTTCCTGCGCACCGCCGCCCTCCGCGGATCGCTGCTCCTCGCCACCGCGGTGGCCACCCGCATCGGCACCGTGCAGGTGGCCGCCCATCAGATCGCCTTCGAGATCTGGAGCTTCCTCGCCCTGGTGCTCGACGCCCTCGCCATCGCCGGTCAGGCGATGATCGGGCGCTTCCTCGGCGCCGGGTCGGCGGCCGAGGCCCGTGCCGCCGGACGCCGGCTCCTCCAGTGGGGTGTGGCCGCCGGCGCGGTGCTCGGCGTGCTGGTGGTGGTGCTGCGGCCGTGGCTGCCCGACCTGTTCACCGGCGACGCCGCGGTGGCCGCGCTCGCCGGCACCCTGCTGCTGTGGGTGGCGGCCCTGCAGCCGGTGAACGGCGTGGTGTTCGTCCTCGACGGCCTGCTGATCGGCGCCGGCGACATGGGGTTCCTGGCCTGGGCGATGTGGATCGCGTTCGGGGTGTTCGCCGCCGGTGCGCTGGTCGTGCTGGCGCTCGGCCTCGGCATCCAGTGGCTCTGGGCCTGCCTCGCCGCCCTGATGCTGAGCCGACTCACGGTGCTGGGCCTGCGGTGGCGCACCGACCGCTGGGCTGTCACCGGCGCCGCCCGCTGAACCGCGCCCGGCGAGCGGGATCGGCCGGGGTGGATCAGCCGGCGGTGGTCGTGGAGGTGCCCGGCGAGGGGCAGGTCACGCTGAACCACCGCTTGATGGAGGTCTCGGCGGCGGTGACCTCGGGGGTCTCGAGCGAGGCCTGCGCGGCGACGAGCTGCTGACGCGTGGTGGTGCTCTGCAGGTCGGTGAGGTCGACGCCCTTCAGGGCGGTGGCGAAGGCCTGGACCCCGGTGGCGTAGGTGTCGAAGTCGGCGGCGATGGCCGCCGGGACCTGGGCCCGGAGGGTGGCGAGGTCCTGCTCGACGCTCGCCAGGCCCCCGGTGTCGGCGCCGCTGATGACGGCGACGGGCGTGAGGGTGAGGGCGAGGAACGCCATCGAGGTGCGGTAGCAGTCGAGCTGGCCGCCCGAGAGCCCGTCGAGGCTCCCGTCGAGGTCGGCGAGGCGGCCCAGCGCCGGGTCGCCCGTGCCGGTGGTGACGCCGACGGTCGTGGTGGTCGACGACGAGCCCTCGCTGCCCGAGCAGGCCACGGTGCCGGCGCCGAGGACGCCGACCAGGAGGGCGGCCCCGAGGGCGCGGGCGACGGGTCGGGAAGGTCGGAGGGCTGGGCGCGTCACGGCCCCGACCCTAGGGCGCCCGCCGCGTGGCCCGGGCGCGCACGGGCCCGGCCCCTCGTGGGAGGAGCCGGGCCCGGGTCGAGCGGTGCCGATGTCAGGGCACTAGTTGCAGTTCTTGTCGAAGTACGCCTCGATGTTGGCCTGCGCCGTCTTCATCTCGGGCGTGTCGAGCGCGTTGCCCGCCGCCTCGAGCTTGGACTGCACGCTGGGGTCGAGGATGTTCGACATGTCGACGCCCTGCATGGCGTCGGCGTAGGCCTTGATGCCGGCCGAGTAGGTGTCGAAGTCGCTCTGGATCGCCGAGGGGATCTCCGCCTTCAGCTGGCCGATCTGGCTCTCGAGGTCGCTGATCTGGCTCTGGGTGGCCCCGCCGAGGTACTGCAGCAGCTGGAGGCTGACCGCGGCGTAGGCGCCGGCGGCCTGGAGGCAGTCGCCCGCACCGCCGAGCGAGTCGAGCCCCGAGGAGCTCGAGCCGCTCGTGGTGGTCGTGCTGCGCGCGGTGGTCGAGGTGGTCGTGGCATCGCTGGACTTGATCGCGTCGCCGTTGGACGACGCGTCGTTCTTCGAGCTGCTGCCGCAGGCGGCCGCGCCCAGGACGAGGCCGGCCATGAGCACGGCGGCCACCTTGGTGCGAGTGCGGTTCATCAGTTGGTTCCTCCCGTCGACGATGTTCGCCCGCCACGGTAGGGGCGCGATCCATCGGTGAACAGGGAACATCGGCCCGTTGGCCGTTGCCCTTGACCGCCCGAACGGGTCGGACTGGTGTCAGCCGGCGGCGGTGCGGCGGGCGTCGAGGATGGCGTTGACGGCCTTGCCGTCGGCCTGGCCCTTCGTGGCCTTCATGACCTTGCCCACGAAGAAGCCCTGGAGCTTGCCCCGGCGCTTGTCGTCACCACCGCAGTAGTCGGCCCACTCGTCGGGGCTCTCGGCGATGATGCCGTCGACGATGCCCTCGAGCTCGGAGCTGTCCATGGCCTCGAAGCCCCGCTCGGCGGCGATGGCGTCGGGGGCCTTGCCGGACTCGAGCATGTCGCCGAGCACGGTCTTGGCCTGGGTGGCGGTGAGCTGCCCGGCCACCTCCATGGTGACGAGCTGGGCGAAGTGGGCGGGGTCGAGCGACTCGGCGCCCTCGACGGCGAGGTTGTGCTCCACGTGGAGCAGCACCCGGCTGCCGTCGCCACCGGCGGCGATGGCCGCCAGCGCCAGCTGGTCGAGGTCGCGCTGCACCGCGACCACGACGGCGGTCTCGGTGGGCGCCACGCCGGCCGCGGCGGCGAGCGTGTCGCGGCGCGCTGCCGGCAGGGCGGGCATGGCCCCGTCGATGGCGGCGATCCAGTCGGCGCCCGGGTCGAGGGGCACGAGGTCGGGCTCCTGGAAGTAGCGGTAGTCCTCCGCCTCCTCCTTCGAGCGGCCCGGTCGGGTGCGGCCGGCGCCCTCGTCCCAGTGGCGGGTCTCCTGCTTCACGACCTCGCCCGACTCGAGCAGGTCGACCTGGCGACGGGCCTCGTACTCGATGGCCCGGCCCAGCGAGCGCAGCGAGTTGAGGTTCTTGATCTCGCAGCGGCGGCCCAGCTCGGGGTCGCCGACGCGGCGCACCGAGACGTTGGCGTCGACCCGCAGCGACCCCTCCTCCATCTTGGCGTCGGAGGCGCCGGTGGCGAGCAGGATGGCGCGCAGCTCGTCGATGTAGGTCTTGGCCTGCTCGGGGTGGCGGATGTGGGGGCGCCCCACGATCTCGACCAGGGGCACGCCGGCGCGGTTGTAGTCGACGAGCGAGTAGTCGGCGCCGTGGATGCGACCGCTGCCACCGGCGTGGGTGTTCTTGCCGGTGTCCTCCTCGATGTGGGCGCGCTCGATGCCGACGCGGGTGCCGTCGGGGAGGTCGAGCCAGCCGTCGACGTTGATCGGCCGGTCGAACTGCGAGACCTGGTAGTCCTTCGGCATGTCCGGGTAGAAGTAGTTCTTCCGGGCGAACACCGACGGCTCGACGCTGCAGTGCAGCGCCCGGCCGAGGCGCATGGCGAGCTCGACCACGTTGCGGTTGAGCACGGGGAGCGAGCCGGGCAGGCCGAGGCACACCGGGCAGACGTTGGTGTTGGGCTCGTCTCCGAACATGTTCGGGCAGCTGCAGAAGAGCTTGGTGGCGGTGGCGAGCTCGCAGTGCACCTCGAGGCCCACGACGATCTCCCAGACGTCGCCGGTGGCCTCGCTGGTGATGGTGAAGTGCTCGCCCTCGACGGGCTGGTGGGTCAGGTTCTCGACGGCGCTCACGCGAAGGCCTCCTCGAGCGAGGGCGCGGCCGCTTCGAGCGAGGCGGCGGCCCGGAACATGGTGGCCTCGCCGAGGGCGGGAGCCATCAGCTGCACGCCCACCGGCATGCCGTCGGCGCCGGCGCCGAAGGGCACGCTCATGGCGGGGTGGCCGGCCAGGTTGGTGGGGATGGTGCAGATGTCGTTGAGGTACATCGACAGCGGGTCGTCGACCTTCTCGCCGAACCGGAAGGCGGTGGTGGGCGAGGTGGGCGACAGCAGCAGGTCGAAGTGCTCGTAGGCGGCTTCGAAGTCGCGCATGATCAGCGTGCGGACCTTCAGCGCCTTGCCGTAGTAGGCGTCGTAGTAGCCGGCCGACAGGGCGTAGGTGCCCAGCATGATCCGGCGCTTCACCTCGTCGCCGAAGCCCGCGGTGCGGGTCGCGGCGTTCATCTCCGCGGTGGTGGGCGCGTCGACCCGCAGGCCGTAGCGGACGCCGTCGTAGCGGGCCAGGTTGCTGGAGGCCTCGGCCGGGGCGATGAGGTAGTAGGCGGAGAGGCCGTAGCTGGTGGCGGGCACCGAGACCTCGCCGACGGTTGCGCCGGCGGCCTCGAGCGCTGCCGCGGCCTGGCGGACGCGGGCGGCGACGTCGGGTGCGATGCCCTCGCCCATGAGCTCGGTGACCAGGCCGATGCGCAGGCCCTCGACGCCTCGGTCGAGCACGTCGAGCAGCGAGGGCGCGGCCTGGTCGATCGAGGTGGAGTCGAGCGGGTCGTGGCCGGCGACGGCCTCGAGCAGCAGGGCCGAGTCGGCGACGGTGGTGGAGAACGGGCCGATCTGGTCGAGCGACGAGGCGAAGGCGACCAGGCCGTAGCGGCTCACCAGGCCGTACGTGGGCTTCACGCCCACCACCCCGCACAGGGCGGCGGGCTGGCGGATGGAGCCGCCGGTGTCGGAGCCGAGCGAGATCGGGGCGAAGCCGGCGGCCACCGCGGCGGCCGAGCCGCCCGACGAGCCGCCGGGGACGCGGGCGGTGTCACGGGGGTTGCGGGTGGGGCCGAACGCCGAGTTCTCGGTGGACGAGCCCATGGCGAACTCGTCGAGGTTGGTCTTGCCCACGGCCACCGCGCCGGCGGCGGCCACGCGCTGCACGACGGTGGCGTCGTAGGGCGGGCGCCAGCCCTCGAGGATGCGGCTCGAGCAGGTGGTGGGCACCCCGCGGGTGCACAGGTTGTCCTTCAGGGCGAGGGGCACGCCGGCCAGCGGGCCGGGGTCGTCGCCGGCCGCGATCCGGGCGTCGACGGCGGCCGCGGCGGCCCGGGCCTCGTCGGCGAGCACCAGGTTGAAGGCGTTGATCTCGCCCTCGCGGGCGTCGATGGCGGCCAGGTGGGCGTCGAGCACCTCGACGGCCGTGACCTGACCGGAGCGGACGGCGGCGGCGATCTCGACGGCGGTGGTGGGCAGCTCGGCCATGGTCACGGCTCCTCGCCCAGGATGGCGGGCACCCGGAATCGACGGTCCTCGACGGCGGGGGCCTGCGAGAGGACCTCCTCGCGGTCGACGGTGGGGCCGATGACGTCGTCACGCAGCACGTTCACCAGCGGCAGCGGGTGGGCGGTGGGGGGAACGTCGGCGAGATCGAGGGCGGCGACGTCGGCGGCGTGGTCGAGCACGGCCCCGAGCTGCTCGGTGTAGGTGTCGAGCTCGGCGTCGGTGAGCTCGAGGCGGGCCAGGTGGGCGACCTTGGCGACGTCGTCCCTGGTGAGGCTTTCGGACATGGCCGGTCATCGTAGGCGGGGCACGGGCCGGTCCCGCCCGGCGGCCGGTAGGGTCTCTGCCGCCGAGCGACCCCGCCGCCGACTGGAGAGCCCGTGGCCGAGCAGCACCCCTTCCTCAGCACCGAGTGGATGGACGCCGCCAAGCGCATCCGCGACGAGATGCCCCACCCCGAGGTGCCCTCGGTCGGTGCGATGAAGATGAACCTGGTGGTCACCTCCAGCCCCTTCGAGGGCGGCGACGTCAAGGCCCACGTCGACACCTCCGACGGCGAGATCATCGTCGAGCACGGCCACCTCGACTCGCCCGACCTCACCGTCACCGTCGAGTACGACGTGGCCAAGGCGCTGTTCGTCGACCTCGACGTCACCGCCGCCATGCAGGCGTTCATGGCCGGCAAGGTCAAGGTGCAGGGCGACATCACCAAGCTGATGGCCCTCGGTGCGCCCCAGGCGGCCGAGCCCGACGAGAAGGCCGTGGCCATCGCCAAGGCCGTCCGCGACATCACCGCCCCCTAGCTCTCTCCCCGAACCGGTGCGCTCGCGGGTCGCCCCCGCGACCCCACCGCGCACAGGTTCAGGCAGTCAGGCCGGAGCCGGGGTGACGGCGTCGGCGTCCGCCGGGGTGTCGTGGCGGGTGCGGCGCACGAACCCGGCGGCCACCGCGGCGGCGAGGGCCACCCCGCAGCCCACCATGTAGGCGACGGCGTAAGAGCGCTCGCCGTGGCCCGGCTCGGCCGCCGCCTGCACGGTGAGCAGGATCTGCATGCCGGCCACCACGCCGATCTGGCTCATCGTCTGCGACGCCGCGCCCGCCACGCCCAGGTCCTTGCTCGGCACCGAGTTGGCGACGCTGGCGATCATCGCCGGGGCGCACGCCCCCATCCCGATGCCCGACAGCACCAGGGCGCCCTCGATCCACCACAGCCCGGTGCCGGCCGTGACCATGGCCAGACCCACCATCGAGGTGGCCAGCACGAGCGACCCGAACACGCCGATGGCCCGCTCCCCCAGCTTGATCACCATGTAGCCGGCGATCGGGCCCACGATCGAGAACGCCAGCGGCCGCACGATCGACACCAGGCCGGTCTTGGTCGTCGAGTAGCCGAGCACCTCGTGCAGCAGGAGCGGCGTGAGGATGAAGCCGCCCATGTAGGTGAAGTTGGCGAGGAACTGGTTGGTGATCGGGAACGTGAAGTTGCGGTTCCGGAACCAGTGCAGCGGCAGCAGCGGGTGCGGCGCCCGCCGCTCGGCCCGCACGAACAGGGCGAGCAGGACGGGCCCGAGCAGGAAGGCTCCGACCACCACCGGGTTGCCCCAACCCATCTCGGGGCCGCGGTTGAGCCCCACGAGCAGGCTGGCCACACCGAAGGCGAGCAGCACCGAGCCGGCCACGTCGAACTGCTGGCGCTCACCCCGGGCCGAGTGCGGCAGGACGAGGAACCCGATGGCGAGGCTGGCCAGGGCGATCGGCGTCTGCAGCACGAAGATCGCCCGCCAGCCGAAGGCATCGACCAGCGGGCCGCCGACGACCACCCCGAGCACCGGCGCCCCGGCACCGACCAGCGACCAGTAGCCCAGAGCCTGGGCCCGGCGCTCGGGCGGGAAGCTGCGGTTGATCATGGCCAGCGCGGAGGGACCGGCCGCCGCGCCCAGCGCCGCCCCGATGAAGCGGGCACCGATGAGCGAGCCGGCGTCCCACGCCACCACCGCGGC
>CAMFLJ010000054.1 GCA_945957335.1 uncultured Actinomycetes bacterium
CCGCGATTCGCCTTAGTCTCGTGGGCTCGGAGATGTGTATAAGAGACAGGGTCCCCGCTGCGGGCCCGGACGACAGGGCTGATGTCGCCGCCCGCCTCGGCCTGGTCGACAACGCCGCCGTGACATGCGAACACCACCGCTCCTGGTACATCGATACCGACCTGCCGATCCCGTTCACCGACGTCGGGGTAGAGATAGTCGGCGACATCGAACCGCTCCAGCGGCGCAAGCTATGGCTCCTCAATGGGCCCCATTCGGCGTTCGCCTATTGCGGGCTGCTGTACGGGCACGACACGATCGCCGACGCGACCTCCGACACCGACGTCTCGCGGTTCGTGCGGGCGGTAATCGACGACATCGTTGAGGTGATCGACCTGCCTCCGACGTTGGACGCCCGTTCGTTCGCCGATGACGCCATGCGCCGTTTCGCGAACCCGGCGCTCGCCCACCGGTGCCGCCAGGTCGCAGGTGACGGCTCCCAGAAGCTCCCGCAGCGGATCCTGCCGGTCGTCCGCCGGCGTCACGCCGCCGGCCTCCCCAACGACCGGCTGGCAATCATCGTCGCGATATGGGTTGCCGCCGTCACCGGCCTTCACACCCGCGGCGCGCAGCTCGGCACCCTCGACGATCCCCTCACCGACGTGCTCACCAGACGGGCCGCCACCGCAGCAGCGGACGAGCTCATCCGCGTCGCCTTCGGTGACGAGGTCAGCGTCGCCTTCTCAGGCGACGTCGCCGCCGCCGTCGAGCAGCTGCGGCGACACGGGCCCTCCGCCCTGGAGCTCCGCAGGTGAACGACACCATCGGCGGTCCCGACGCCGTCATTGATCCCGCCGACCTGCGAGCGTTCGTCGCCGACCACTTCGACGCCCTCGACCTCGACGGCCGTTCATTGTGCCTCGTCGTACCCGACGCCACGCGTGTGTGCCCGTTGCCGCAGCTGATCGACGCCGTCCTTGACGCCGTCAGCGGACGTGTCAGGTCCTGCAAGGCCGTCATCGCGCTCGGCACCCACGCCCCAATGTCACCCGAGAACGCCGCCGACCTGGTCGGCGGTGCCGACCTCGAGGTGCTCAACCATGCATGGTGGGACGCCGACACGTTCGCCACCGTCGGAGAGCTCCCGGCTGACCGGGTTGCGGAGATCTCCGGCGGACGGCTCAGCGTGAATGTCAGCGTCCGTATCAACCGGCTCGTCGTCGACAGCGACGTGACCGTCATCATCGGGCCGGTCCTCCCGCACGAGGTCGTCGGCTTCTCCGGCGGGAACAAGTACCTGTTCCCGGGCCTGTCCGGACCGGAACTCATCGACGTCAGCCACTGGCTGGGTGCACTCGTCACCAGCCGCGAGATCATCGGCACCCGAGGGACGACCCCGGTCAGGGCGCTGATCGACGCCGCTGCGGCGCTCGTGCCAGGCGAGCGGCACGCGCTCTGCGTCGTTGTCGACCCGGCGACCGGAGGCCTTCACAGCGCGTCGTTCGGCACGCCCCAGCAGTCGTGGGCCGCCGCCGTGGGAGTTGCCGCCGAAACCCACATCACCTACCTATCGGAACCGGTCACGCGGGTCGTGTCGATCATCCCTGACCGATACGACGACCTCTGGACCGGAGCGAAAGGCTTCTACAAGGTGGAGCCTGTCGTTGCCGACGGCGGTGAGGTGATCCTCGTCGCCCCCCACATCACACGGCTCGCCGCTATGCACCCCGGCATCGAGGACCTCGGATACCACTGCCGGGACTTCTTCCTCGCTCATTGGGATCGGTACTCGAGCCATCCGTGGGGGGAGCTCGCCCATTCGACGCATCTGTTCGGTGCGGGCACCTACGACGAGGACGGTGAACACCAACGTGTCCGGGTGAGCATCGCAAGCGCGATCCCCGAGGACGTCGTGCGGCGGGCGAACCTCCACTACGTCGAGCTGTCGGCGCTCGACGTGGACGCGTTCACCGCCGACCCGGGCACTCTCGTAATCCCCGATGCCGGTGAGACTCTCTACCGACTGCGCAGCTCCGACCGGGGAGTCGAGTACTGAGGCGGTGCACGCTCCAATCACAGCGTGACGGGGACCAGACAGGTCCGCTCCTCGGCCTCCGGCTCGGAACGGCACGCGATCGTCGAGGTCTACCGCGCGGTGACTATGGCTCGACACCACCGGTGGCTCAATTGGTTCCTCAAAGATCGCCAAGCAACTTCTGCTTCGCCTCCATGAACTCATCCTCTGTGAGCAGCCCGGCCTGCTTCAGTGCCCCGAGGCGTTCCAGACGATCGAGGGGATCAGCAGCTGCCGGCGCAGACTGGACCGGGGGTTGGAGCCATGGCCGCCGCGATCCGCCGACGCAGCTCAGCGATCCATTGGGCGTTCTCGGGCTCGTTGAAGATCGACCGGCGTTCCTCCCCGACGCGGGCCTCCCCCACATCGAGGTCTCGATAGACGGAGCGACCGCGAAGGTCGTCAACGCGACGGTGCTGAACGAGTACAACTCGCCCGTGCCTCGACCAACAATCGCGCTCCGATGTGCCCGTCCGCGACCGGCATGAGACCCCTCGGGCCGGGCGCCCTCGTCCGCAGCGACCAAGCCGGGCCGATGATCCCCTTACGAATCGCGACGTAGCCACGAACGTAGCCAGCGAGGGTCATCCCAGAATCGCTCGACACACCGTGTCTGGCGATCACGGAACCGGCCTGGTGACGACGCATCGGACCGATGATCGGTCTACGACACGGATCCCGGCTCTGGACAGGATGACACCAGCCAGCACCACCCACCCCCGTCCGGCACCCATTGGATAGCCGGCGTTCTACTTTGCAAGCAGGGGGTCGTGGGTTCGAGTCCCATCAGCTCCACTGATCGTCCCATCGCGGCGGGTGTCCGTTCGCCGGCTCACATCTGTCATGCTGGCAGCTGGACTTGTCAGATCGTCAGAGACGGGAGATCGAAACATGAGCACGACCTGGAAGCTTCGGACCGCTGTCGCGGCCGCCGTGATCGGCCTGGCCACCTTCGCCGCCCCCGCCTGGTCGGGCGCCGGCATCCCCGGCCTGGTCGTCAACCCGACCTCCGTGGCCGCCGGCGGCACGTTCAACGTCACCGGCCCGGCCGACTGCGTCACCGGCACCGACACCGTCCGGGTGGTCGGGCTCGGCCTGAGCCAGGACGTCGACGCGTCCCTCCCGATCGACGTCGACTTCACCGTCCCGGCCGACGCCACCCCCGGCGACTACCTGGTCGAGGTGCTGAGCGAGTGCAACATCGCCGACGCCACGATCACCGTCACCGCGGCAGCCCCGACCACCACGGCGGCCCCCACGACCACCACGGCAGCGCCGGCGGTGGCCGCCGTGACCGCCACCGCCCCGGCCTTCACCGGCTGACGCCGGGCGCAACGCGACGGCCTCCGTGGCCGCACCGCACGAGCACGACCAGAGGGGGCCTGCGGGCCCCCTCTGGCGCGTCCGGGCCCCGGATCTGCGGACGGCCCAAACCTTGAAGACCCGGTGTTCCTGTCGATAGGTGGGCCTGCGGACCGACCGCGACCCAGACAGGATCCTCATGAAGCGCTTCAACGACCTCTCCGTGGCGCGCCGCCTCGCGCTCGGCTTCGTGGCCACCGGCCTGTTGTTCACCATCGCCGGCGTCGTCGCCCTCCGGGGCATCTCGTCCCAGGCCTCCGGGCTCGAGAAGGTCCAGACCACCGAGGACATCGCGACCACCGCGCTCCAGGTGAAGTACCGCTCCGCCGACCTCAACGGCTGGCAGACGGCCTACGCCTTCGACATCGTCCACGGCACCCCCGGCGCTACCCAGGACTCCGGGGCCAGCCGCTCGGCGTTCCTCGACTCGGCCTCGTTCCGCACCGAGCTGGCCGCCCTCGAGGCGCTGCCCCTCACCGCCGAGCAGGCCGCCGCCGTGGCCCGCACCAAGGCCGGGTTCGAGAAGTTCATGTCGCTCGACCAGGACGTGATCGCCGGCTACCGATCCGGGACCACCGCCGGGAGCGACGCCGCCACCAGCCTCGTGCTCAACAACCTCTTCGTCGCCCACATCGCCGGCGCCGTGCAGACCATCGGCCGCCACGCCATCGTGCTCGGCTCGTCGGCCGAGGAGCTCACCGGTGTGAGCACCCAGATGGCCAGCAACGCCACGCACACCGCAGAGCGCGCCAACACGTCGTCGAGCACCGCCAACGACGTGAGCGCCAAGGTCCAGACCGTGGCCGCCGCCATCGAGGAGATGACCGCATCGGCCGGTGAGGTGGCCCGCAGCGCCGAGGAGGCCGCGACCATCGCGTCGAAGGCGATGGTGCTCGCCGAGCAGGCCGAGACCAGCGTGCAGCGCCTGGGTGACTCGTCGTCGCAGATCGACGCCGTCGCCAAGCTCATCGGCGGCATCGCCAAGCAGACGAACCTGCTCGCCCTCAACGCCACCATCGAGGCCGCCCGCGCCGGTGACGCCGGCAAGGGCTTCGCCGTGGTCGCCACCGAGGTGAAGGACCTGGCCACCCGCTCGGGTGAGGCCACCGCCGACATCGCCCGCCAGGTCGGGCTGATCCAGTCCGACGTGACCGGCGCCGTCGAGGCGATCTCGGAGATCGTCGAGGTCATCCGCACCATCGACCAGAACCAGGCCAGCGTCGCCGGGGCCGTGCAGCAGCAGCTGGCCACGACCGGGGAGATCAGCCGGAACCTGGCCGACGTCTCCGGTGGCTCCGACCTCATCGCCGACGACATCACCGCCGTGGCCTCGGCCGCGGTCGAGAGCGTCAGCGGCGCCGAGGACACCCAGCAGGCCGCCGAGGAGCTGGCCCGCCTGGGCGGCGAGCTGCAGGAGCTGGTCGGCCAGTTCCGCACCTGACGCCCGGCCCGTCGCGGGTGCCGAGGGCGGCGCGCGGCGCGCGTATGCTCCCCGCTTCAGATCAGCTGACGGGAGCAGAGACATGACCATCACCAAGACGCGCCTCATCGGCGCCCTCGCCATCGCGGGCCTCGTCCTCGGCCTCGGGGCCGCCTCGGCCGGCGCCGGCAGCATCTCCCGGGCGGTCATCGTCGACCCCACGACCGTCGCCGCAGGCGGGACCTTCACCGTGAGCGGCGGGCCCGACTGCACCGAGTCCCTCCTGTTGGTCTCCGTCCCCGACCTGGGCGTGGGCCTGAGCGCAGAGGTCGACGGCACCACCAACTGGTCCGTCGACTTCACCGCCCCGGCCGACGCGGAGCCCGGCACCTACGCCGTCATCGTCGACAACAGCGAGTGCCGCTACACCGACGGCAGCATCATCGTCACCGCCGCAGCCCCGACCACCACGGCGGCGCCCACCACCACGGCCCCGGCCGCGGTCGCGGCCGTGACGGCCACCGCGCCCGCCTTCACCGGCTGACGCCTCCGGGCACGATCCACCGATCGCAGGAGGGAGGGGGCCCCGGCCCCCTCCCTCTCCGCGTCCAGGCCGTTCGCCCGACGCGCCGAGCGCCTAGGGTCGCCCCACCGCGAGGGGCCGGACCGGCCCGGGGAGGAGCGGCACCATGGGGATCTCGCACGTGGCAGCCGACGGGCCGCCCGACGCTCTCGCCGACGCGCTGGCCCAGGCACTCGAGGCCGACGGCGCCGTCATCGTCGACGGGCTGCTCGACGCCGACCTGCTCGCCCGCTTCAACGCCGAGCTCGAGCCGATGGTCGAGGCCGCCCGACCGGACCACGGTCGCTTCGTCAACGACGCCGTGGCCGGGTTCTTCGGCGACCGCACCCGCCACGTCCTCGGCGTGGCCGGCAAGTCACGGATCTTCGCCAACGAGGTGCTCACCCACCCCGTCTACCGAGCGGCGTGCGATCGTGTGCTCCTTCCGAACTGCGCCCGCTACCGCCTCAACATCGCCCACGTGATGGACCGCGGCCCGGGCTCGGTGCGCCAGTGGCCCCACCGTGACCAGGACATCTGGAACCACATGCCGGTCCCCCACCCCGAGCTGCAGCTGGCCTCGGTGATAGCCCTCGTCGACTTCACGGCCGACAACGGCGCCACCGTGGTGGTGCCGGGCAGCCACCGCTGGGAGGACCCCCGCCGGATGCCGACGGAGGACGAGTGGGTGGCGGCCGAGATGCCCGCCGGCTCTGCCGTGATCTACCTCGGCTCCACCATCCACGCCGGTGGCTCGAACACGACCGAGGGGTGGCGGCGGGGCATGCACGTCAGCTACTGCCTGGGCTGGTTGCGCACCGAGGAGAACCAGTTCCTCGCCGTGCCGCTCGACGCCGCCCGCACCCTGCCGCGCGAGTCGCAGGAGCTGCTCGGCTACGCCGCCCACGACGCCATCGCCACCGGCGGCGGCTACCTGGGCACCCACGAGGTGCAGGACCCGGTCGAGCTGATCGCACGTGGCGAGCTCTGACTGCGCCCCTCCCCCGGCGACCTACACCACGCCGTCGCGCATGATGGCGGCGACGATGCGCAGCATCAGCACCGCGGCGATGCCGAGGCCGATGTAGCCGAGCACCTCGTTCACCGTGACGTGCACCCCGGCCACCACCGGGCCGAGGTCGGTGCCGAGCAGCAGCGTCGAGCCCACGCCGAGGGCGGCGGCGAGCACGGCGAGCACGGCCCGGTCGACCAACCGGGTCACGGTCTTCAGGTCGTCCTCGTTGGTGAACAGCGAGATGCGGGCACTGAGCTGGCCCCGGCTGGCCTGGCCGAGCAGCTCGTCGACCCGTTGAGGGATGCGCCGGAGGCGGGGCAGCTGCTTCATCGCCTCCATCTCCATCGACGACTTGATCGAGTCGGGCCGTGGCACCCGCGAGCGCTGGGAGACGACCTCGAGGGCGGAGTCGATCAGGGAGAACGACGGGTCGACGCCGCGCAGGGTGCCTTCGAGGGTCACGAAGCTGCGCCCGAGGGTGGTGAGCCACTGCGGGGTGCGGATGCCGAAGTCGGCGAGCATCGCGAACAGCTCCTCGAACACGGCGCTGTCGACCGCTGCCCCGCTGCCGACGTGGCGGCCGAGGAACACGTCGATGGCGGCGTCGAGGTCGGCACCGCTCTCGACGTCGCCGATCATCCCGGCGTCCTCGAGCGCCTCGCGCACGGTGGTGGCGTCGCCGGTCATGGCTCCCGCGAGCAGCTCGACGAAGAGCTGGCGCTGGCGCCGGCCGAGGCGGCCGACGGCCCCCAGGTCGATCAGCACGATCGTGCCGCTCGGCTCCACCAGGATGTTGCCGGGGTGCGGGTCGGCGTGGAAGACGCCCGAGTCGAAGACCTGGCCGAGGGTCACCGTGAGCAGCCTGGTGGCCAGGCCCGCCGGGTCGAGCCCCTCGCCGGTGAGGGTGGCGACGTCGGTGATGGACACGCCGTCGATGCGCTCCTCGACCAGCACCCTCGAGGTCGACAGCGCCTCGTGCACGACGGGCAGGCGCACGCCCGAGCCGGCGGGCGTGGCGGCGGCCAGCGACCGGGCGTTGGCGGCCTCGATGCCGAAGTCGAGCTCCTCGAGCACGCCGGCGATGAACTGGTCGGCCAGCTCGGTGGGCTTCAGGCTCAGGCCCAGGCTGGTGTGGCGCTCGAGGGCGCTCGCCAGCTGGCGCAGCACCGCGCTGTCACGGGCCACGACCTCCTCGATGCCCGGGCGCTGCACCTTCACGACCACCTCGGTGCCGTCGTGCAGGCGGGCCGCGTAGACCTGGGCGATCGACGCCGACGCGAGCGGCTCCCAGTCGAACTCGGCGAACACCTCGGTGACGGGGGCACCCAGCTCGTCCTCGATCAGGGCCCGGGCGGCGTCGGCCGGCGCCGGCGCGGCCGACGAGCGGAGCAGGGCGAGCTCGTCGCACAGCTCGGGCGGCAGCAGGTCGGTGCGCGACGACGCCACCTGGCCCAGCTTCACGAACATGCCGCCCGCCTGCTCGAGGGTGCGGCGCAGCGCAGGGCCCAGCTCGGCGACGGCGTCGGGGTCTGACGATCGCGGTGGCCGGGAGAGCAGCCCGTTGGCCCGGGCGATGCGCACGAGCTCGCGGTAGCGGCTCACCGGAGCGACCGCGGCCCGCCACGCCTTGCCCGGGGAGCGCAGATCGATCCGCCCGGTCTCCTCCTGGGAGGCGAACGAGCCGGGGCGGGCGAGCATGTCGAGACCGACCGCGGTGACCATCGTCAGCAGGGTGCCGAAGACGAGGGTCATCATGACCATGTCCCAGTCGGACCAGCGCCAGCTGGTGAGCAGCCCGGCCAGCACCAGCCCGGCGGCGAAGCCCACGACCCCGGACACGATGCGGTCGACGATGCCGCGCCGGGTGCCGAGAAGCCGGCTGCCCACGATGGTGACGGCGATGGCGGCCGGGAGGGCGAACAGGATCCACGCGGCGACGGTGGCGACGGAGCTCATGGCGGCCAGAGTGGCCGCTGCGGCGGGGGCGGGAGCGGATCCCCCGTCAGGGGGCGCAGACCCCCAGCCAGCTCGACGACGACGTGTCGAAGCCGGGGAAGACGGGCCCGAGGTCGGCGGGGCGCATGCGGGTGGTGAGCACCTCGCTGAGCACGGCCCGGTAGTCGTTCACGACCCGGACGTCGCCGTGATCGTTGTCGACGAGGCCGGGCCAGGTGCCCTTCACGCCACCGGCGACGCCGCCACCGACGACGAACATGCACTGGCCGTGGCCGTGGTCGAGGCCGCCCGAGCCGTTGCCGGCGATGCGGCGGCCGAACTCGCTCATGACGACGAGGGTGACCTTGTCGCCGGCGGCGCCGAGGTAGGCGAAGAAGGCCCCGATCACCGCGTCGAGCTCGGCGACCAGCCTGTGCATGTCGCCGTTGACGTTGGTCGGTGCGCCCATGTTGTCGTGGGTGTCCCATCCGCCGAGGTCGGCGGCGGCGGCCTCCACGGGCACGCCCCCGGCGATGAGCCGGGCGATGGGCCACAGCGCGGGCCCGAACTCCGTGGGCCAGTCGGCGGGCATGTCGCCGTCGGCCGCGATCGGCGCGAGCTGGTTGACCACCGTGAGGGCGGCGGCGCCCTGGGCCTTCAGCAGCGGGTCGGTGCTGGCCGCGTACATCCCGGCGAGGGCGCCGGTCATCTCGCCGTTGCCACCGGTCCAGGCCACGGTGTCGAGCCCCTGGAGGGCGAGCGACGACAGGTCGGGCGTGGCCACCGACGCGGAGCCGCGCAGCGCGGCGGCCAGGCCGTAGCCGACGCCCACCCCGCGCAGCGTCTCCTCGGAGGCGTTGGCGGTCTGGTTCATCCACCGGCCGAACCAGCCGTCGGGCGTGGTGTTGGTGGAGGGCGTGCCCTTCTCCATCAGGTCCTGGGCCTCGAAGTGGGAGCGCGACGGGTTGGGCGAGCCGGCGGCGGGCACCACGGCCAGGCGGCCCTGGTCGTAGAGCGCCTTGAGCTGCGTGGCCGCGGGATGCAGGCCGAAGCGGGCATCCAGGGGCAGGGCCGTGGCGTCGGCCACGGCGATGCCGGGGCGCAGCGACTGGTAGGTGGCGTCGCCGAGGGGCGGCACCAGGCTCAGGCCGTCGGCGCCACCGCGCAGGAAGACCTGCACGAGGGTGTTGCCGGTGGCGGGCGTGGCCGAGGCGGGCCCACCGAGCAGGAACGACGGGCGCACGTAGGCGACGGCCGCCAGCGCGCCGGCGGTGCCGCCGGCCATGGCCAGGAACCGCCGGCGGCTCAGGCCTCCACCGACGAGGGGGACGGCGACCGGGGCGGCCGCGGGGCCGACGGGCTGGGGGACCGTGGGCACGGTGCTCACCTCACCTGGTTCGCGGGCGACTGGAGGACGTAGGAGAGCAGGCCTCGGCTGTTGTACCAGGACCGCCACGGCGCCGACTCGGCCAGCCCGACGGCCGAGAGGATCGCGGCACGATCGGCGCTCGACAGCGGCGTGCACAGCAGGCCCGACCCGACGCGGTCGACCGCCTCGCCGACGGTGGCCGGCTGGGTGGGCCCGACGATTCGGGTGATGTCGAAGGTCGGCGCACCGAACCAGAAGCCGACGGCCGTGTAGGACGCCAGGTTCCAGCGCGACACCATCGCCCCGGTCGAGAGCCACTTGCCGTTGCTGTCGGGGTAGCCGTTGGGGGCGGGCCACGAGTAGGGGTACTGGCCGAGCAGCGACAGCTGGCTGTTGACCGCCCACATCAGGTTGGACGCCTTGGCCGGGTCGAACTGGAGGCGCATGGCCCTCATGCAGGCGGCCATGTACTCGAAGGGCCGGCGCGCCTTGCGCCCGGCCGACGCCCGGAACTCGGCCGAGGTCAGGATCGAGCGGGCCATCGGGACGATCGCGGTGTCGTTCGCCAGGTAGGCCTGGGCGGCGGTGGTGACGACGGCGTCGGTGGGCTTGATGTGCTCGCCGATGAACCGGACGGCCATCTTCCACGCCAGCCGGTTGGCGGTCTTGGGGTGGCGGGCCAGGTACGTGAGGAACGCCTCGCCGGCCGCCTGGCCGGTGAGGCCACCGGGCGACCACCCGAGCACGTCTCCGCCGGTGGCCAGGGGCCCCATGTTGTGCCACGCCGAGCGGAAGGTGAACGAGCCGCCGCTGGCGCTGGTGAGCGACCAGCCGGTCAGGAGGTACGCGACCTCCTTGATGTCGGTCTCGTCGTAGCCACCGCCCACACCGACGGTGTGCAGCTCCATGACCTCACGGGCGTAGTTCTCGTTCGGCAGGCGGCCGCCGTCGGCCCGGGACGACGCCTGGTCGAGGTAGGTGAGCATCGCCGGAGACTTGGCCGAGGCGACGAGCATGTCGGCGAAGCGGCCGGTGGCGTGGGTGCGGACGACCTCGCGGTCGTCGGTGGGCTTGTACGAGCGGCTCGGATCGTGGTTGATGTCGATGTTGAGGTGGTTCGACCAGAAGTCGCACAGCAGCTCGTAGAGCTGGCGCTTGGCCCACACCGCCCGCACCATGGCGGCGGTACCCATGTCGTAGACGGCCATCCACGAGTCGGGGCCGGCGTCGATCTGCGCCGCGGTCTGGTCGATCCGCGGGTAGTTCGCCAGGTAGGGCAGCAGCGCGCTGTCGTCGATCGCCTGCCAGTTCAGCTGCTCGTCGATCCAGGCCGCCGTGCCCACGGCTCGCAGCCGGGCCATCACCTCGGGCGTGGGCCCGAACGTGAGGCGTCGGGCGTGGTGCAGCAGGGTGGCGTCGTCCTCGCCGGTGGGCGGGGGCGGTGCCGTGGTCGTGGTGGTCGGCGGCGCCGTGGTGGTCGTGGTGGGCGCCTTGGTGGTCGTGGTCGTGGGCGCCGCGGTGGTGCTCGTGGTGGTCTCGGGGGGCGGGGCCGGCGGCGGCGCGCAGGCCGCGCCGATGGCCACCAGGGCACCGGCACCGAGGGCGAGCGCAGCCCGCCGATCGACGGTTCGCACGCCCGCGACGACCGGGTCCTGCGTGTCGTCCTCCCCTGGCGTCCCGGGGGACGCGGCGACATCTCCCATCAGCATCGCTCCGCTCGATGGCCGACCGGTGGGAACCGGATCGCGAGTGATCGGCACGCAGCCGAGCGGGCTTTAGCTCTTTTCGGCCGTCGACCGTCGGTGCGGGAGGCCCTGACGCGGGGGCGCCACCCCTCGGCCGGCCGAGCCTGCCGGGAGGGGTGGCTGCCTCACCGCGCCGGCGGATGCGCGGGCGCCGGCGGTGCTGGTGGGGGTTCAGACGCCTGCGTTGATCTGGGCGACCCAACCCGAGGTGCTGTCGCCGGTCATCACGGGGACCTGGGAGGTCCAGCCGTCGCGGAACACGTTGTCGGTGCTGAGCGACACCTTCTTCAGGTTCGTGGCGCTCGAGGGGTACAGCGACGTGTCGGCGTAGACCTTCTCGCAGACGTCCTGGGGCAGGGCCAGCTGCGAGGTCTTGATCTTGTTCTTCACGTTGGCGGCGTCGTCGAGCGACTCGTAGACCTCGAAGTGGATGTGGGGCCAGCGCCCGTCGTAGCAACCGGGGAAGACGGTGGTGAACGTGACCCAGCCGTCGGCGTCGGCGGCCTGCACGCCGCGCAGGTAGTTCTGGTCGGTGACGCCCTGCGAGTAGAGCGAGTAGCGGCCCTGGTTGTCGGCGTGCCAGAGGTAGACGGCGGCGCCGGGCATCGCCGTGCAGCCGGTGGCCACGTCGACCACCTTCATCTTCAGGGTGAGCGGTGCCCCCGTGGCCGTGCCCGTCATCCCACCGAAGCTCGAGGTGATGTCGGAGCGGACGACGCCGCTCTCCCCCAGCACGTCGGGCCCGTTCGAGCCGTCACCCGGGTAGGGGCCCGCCGTCTCCTCGGGCAGCTCGGTGCAGGTGGTGTCGGTGAGGGTGGCCGCCGCGGTCGTGCTGGTGCTGGTCGAGGCGGTCGAGCCGGCGGCGGTGGTGCTCGTCGTGGCGGCACCGGAGGACGAGGACGACGAGCCGCAGCCCGCCAGGGCCAGCAGCCCGGCTCCGAGGCCGGCGCCCCCGAGCACCAGGGCACGACGGCGGGTCATCAGGGTGGGCAGGTCGAGCTCGAGGCCCCTGTCGTGGTCGTGCAGCTCTTCGTCCATCGGTCGATCCTCTCGGGGTGGTGCGGTCGAGGGTCAGGATGACCGGCCCGGGTTCTCTCCCGGTAAGCCCCTCCTGAGAGGTTCCTGGGGATCGCGGGGCGCGTCACCCGGTCACTGCGCCGGCGGCGTGGTGCTGGTGAACATCCGGTGTCGGGACGAGGCAACCGGCGGCACCGCCCGTATCGTTCGCCGCCGAACGGGAGGGAGACCATGACCACGCCACTGCCCGACGACGACACCGTCGACCTCGTCCCGCCCGCGGCGGCCGAGTCGCAGGCCACCGCCATCGGTGTCGCCTCCGCGGTCGCGCCGGCCGACGGGCTCACCCCGCTGCAGCGCCTGCTCATCGAGGCGCTCTTCCCCGCCATGACCGGCCACCCGGTCAGCGTCGGCGACCACGAGGCGATGGCACCCGAGGAGCTCGGCGCCGTGCTGGGCCGCCGCAACCTCGCGTTCCGCACACGAGGCGTGCAGATCATGCTCCTGTGCGCCCTGGTGCTGCGGCCCCTCCCGCCCGAGGTGGCCGAGCGGGTCGAGGCCTTCGCCCGCGAGCTCGAGGTCGACGACGGCATGGTCGAGGTGGCCCGGCGCTTCGCCGACGGGGCCCTCGGCCTCGCCGCGTTCGACTTCGAGCGCAACGGCTACACGTCGGAGTGGTCACCCGAGCAGGTCGGCTCGCTGCACACGTCGGTGCGCCTCAGCCAGCCGTGGGACGTCGCCGTCGCCGACCCGGCCCTGGCCGACCGCTGGGCCGCGCTGGGCGACCTGCCCGAGGGCACCCTCGGGCGCCGGGTGTGGGAGCTCTACCGGGCGCGGGGCTTCGCCTTCCCCGGCACCCCCGGCTCGGCCCCACCACTGCTGGCCCAGCACGACTGGGTGCACGTGGTCGCCGACTTCGGCACCACGGTGGCCTCCGAGCTCGAGGTGTTCGCCTTCATCGCCCGGGCCAATGACGACATGAAGGCCTTCTCGCTGCTGGCGATGGTCGTGTCGCTCTTCGAGACGGGCTACCTGCGCGCCGGTGCCGGCCTGTTCGAGGCGTTCCCCGGCAACCTCTCCGCCGAGGAGGGCATGGCCGTGCGGGTCGCCGACGCCATGCGGCGCGGTGCGCTCTGCCACGACGAGGCCACCGGCTCGGACAGCATCGACTTCCTGCAGGTCGACTGGTTCGACCTCGCTCCCCTGCCCGTCGAGGAGGTCCGCCGGCGGTTCCGGGTGCCACCGAAGGCCGACGAGGCGCTCGCGGCCGGCTCGATCGGCCCGTGGGAGCCGGGCGGCATCAGCCCGTTCCAGCAGGCCGCCGGGCGCGAGATGGCCGAGACCCAGGGCCGCCCCTACGAGGCCTACGGCGCCGAGGCGGTCTGACCGGCTCCGGCCACCTCGGCCGCGGCGTGGTGCCGGCGCTCAGCCGCCGCAGTGCTCGGTGACGAAGCGGGCGATGCGGGCGAGCGACGCGTCGGCCTCGGGCATGTCGCCGGCGTAGCCGAGCCAGGTGTGGAAGGCGCCGTCGACGAGCTCGAAGGTGGTGTCGACCCCCGCCTCGGCCGCCACCCGGGCCAGCTCTGCGCTGTCGTCCCGCAGGGTCTCGGTCGGCCCGACCATCACCAGCAGGGGCGGCAGCCCGGTGAGGTCGCCGAAGACGGGAGACGCCAGCGGGTCGGTGGGGTCGTGGCCCTGGAGGTAGAGCCCGACGAAGCGGGGCATGTCGTCGAGGCGTGAGAACGGGTCGTGGGGTCGGTTCGTCACGTTCGACTCGCCCCGAAAGGTGAGGTCGGGCGCGGGCGACACCGCCACCAGCGCGCCAGGCAGAGGGACGCCTTCGTCGCGCAGCGCCAGTGCGGTGGCCAGCACCAGGTTGGCGCCGGCCGAGTCGCCGGCGAGGGCGACGCGCCGAGGGTCGACGCCGTGGTCGAGCACCCACCGGTAGGCGGCGACGCAGTCGTGCACGGCCGCCGGGAACGGGTGCTCGGGCGCCAACCGGTAGCCGACCACCAACGTCCGCCCGCCCACGGCGCCGGCCAGACGCCCACCGAGCACGCGGTGGGTGCCGATGCTGCACAGCACCCAGCCACCGCCGTGGAAGAAGCAGATCACCGGCCCGTCGTCGGCCGTCCCGTCCCAGGTCTCCCACTCGGCGGGCACGCCGCCGGCATCGACCTCCACCGAGCGCAACGGCGCCGGCGACGGCACGTGCTCGCGCCAGCCCGCGGCCGCGCGCCACTCCTCCACCGTCAGGCCCTCGCTCGACGGGAGCGCCCACAGGTCGGCCACCACTCGCTCACGCTGTTCGCTCGCCATCAGTCCGTCTCCTCCCGGTCACCCCCCACCCTTCCCGATCGGCATCACGCCACGGTTTCGCTGGCATGACGGCTCCGACCGTGGCCGCCCCAGGCGCGACGAGGGGCGGGCACGCGGCCCGCCCCTCGGTCGATCTGCCGGGATCGTGGCTAGATCGCCTCCACGCCCTTCTCGGCGGTGCGGATCCGGACGAGCTCGTCGAGCGAGTAGACCCAGATCTTCCCGTCGCCGATCTTGCCGGTCTGCCCGGCGGTGGTGATCGTGTCCACGACCCCCGCCACCGACGACTCGTCGACGACGACCTCGAGCTTCAACTTGGGCAGAAGGTCGACCTTGTACTCCGACCCACGGAACACCTCGGTCTTGCCGCCCTGGCGGCCGAAGCCCTTGACCTCGGTGACGGTGACACCGGTGA
>CAMFLJ010000055.1 GCA_945957335.1 uncultured Actinomycetes bacterium
GATTCGCCTTAGTCTCGTGGGCTCGGAGATGTGTATAAGAGACAGGGCGTCGACGGCGAGCAGGTCGCCATCTTCCGGGGCCGTCCCGGTGGCGTGCTGTGGATCAAGCCCGAGCTGGCCGAGGAGACCTCCATCCCGCTCGCCCAGGTGCCCGCCGCCTCGCTGCCCGCCATCCGTTCCGGTGTCGAGGAGGCGAGCCTCGACGACGCCCGCAACTACGTGGCGAACCTCCAGGACCAGATCGACCGGGCCACCAGCACCACGACGACGTCGACCACCACGACCACGGTGGCGCCCGCCGCACCGGTCACCGTGGCGCCGGGGTAGGCACCGCTCGTGACCCATCGTCGCAACACCGAGCTCGGGCTCATGCTCATGGCGGTGATCATCACCGCCGGCGCGTACGTGCTGGCCAGCCTCGGCTCGGACGCCCGCATCCCGGCCAACATCATCCCGTTCCTCGTGATCGTGCTCGGGCTGCTGCTCGGCGCCCACATCGCGCTCCGCCGCCTCGCCCCCGAGTCCGACCCCATCCTCCTGCCGATGGCCGCCCTGTTGAACGGGCTCGGCTACGTCGTCATCGCCGGGCTGCCCGACACGCCGGGCCGGGCCTCGGGTGAGGTGCTGGCCCGCCAGCAGGCGGTGTGGACCGCCATCGGCGTCGCCGCCTTCATCGCCACCCTCTGGGTCGTGAAGCGGCCCCGCGACCTCGTCCGCTACCGCTACACGTTCGGCCTGGTCGGCATCGGCCTGCTGCTGCTGCCGCTCATCCCGGGCATCGGCAAGAACATCAACGGCAGCCAGATCTGGGTGGGCATCGGGCCGGTGAACTTCCAGCCCGGCGAGGTCGCCAAGGTGGTGCTCGCCATCTTCTTCGCCGCCTACCTGGCCGACCAGCGCGAGCTCATCGCCACCAGCGTCTGGAAGGTCGGCCCGCTGCGCCTGCCCGACCCGAAGTACCTCGGGCCGGTGCTCGTGGCCTGGGTCGTCACCCTGGTCGTGATGGTGTACCAGAAGGACCTCGGGTCCTCGCTGCTGTTCTTCGCCCTCTTCGTGGTGATGGTGTGGGTCGCCACCGGGCGCACGTCGTTCCTGGTGATCGGCACGGGCCTGTTCGCCGCCGGCGCCTGGTTCGCCTGGAAGACCTTCGGCCACGTGCAGGAGCGCGTGTCGATCTGGCTCGATCCGTGGAAGGACCCGAGCGGCACCGGCTACCAGGTGCTCCAGGGCATGTTCGCCATGGCGTTCGGCGGGATCGCCGGCACCGGCCTGGGCCTCGGCAGCGGCGTGCCGATCCCGGCGAGCGAGAGCGACTTCATCTTCGCCGTGATCTCCGAGCAGATGGGCCTGCTCGGCGGTGCCCTGGTGATCATGGCCTACCTGATCATGGTCGGCTCCGGCCTGCGCATCGCCTCCCGCGCCGACCACGCCTTCGACAAGCTGCTCGCAACCGGCCTCACGTTGCTGCTCGGCATCCAGGCGTTCATCATCATCGCCGGGGTCACCCGCCTCCTCCCGCTCACCGGCGTCACCCTGCCGTTCATCTCCTACGGCGGCTCGTCGCTGGTCGTGAACTACGTGCTGCTCGCCCTGCTGCTTCGCCTCAGCGACCAGCACGAGCGGCGCGGCGCGCGGGCCCGGCCCGAGGCGGTGGTGGCGTGAACCGCAGCATCCGCCGACTCGGCATCGGCATCGTCGTGCTCTACCTGGCCCTGTTCGTGAAGCTGAACTGGATCCAGGTCGTCGACAAGCAGGCCCTCGACGAGAACCCGCTCAACACGGCCCAGGTTCGGCGCGACTTCAACCGGCCCCGCGGCTCGATCTCCACCGCCGACGGCGCGGTGCTCGCCCAGAGCGTCCCGAACCCCGACACCAGCAGCGAGTTCGAGCGGGTCCGCACCTATCCCGAGGGCGCTCTCTTCGGCCAGAGCACCGGCTTCTTCTCGTTCCGCTACGGGTCGACGGGCCTCGAGAAGCAGTACAGCGACCTGCTCACCGGCTCGACCTTCAAGCAGCAGATCCGGGGCTTCGGCGACCTGCTCGTCGCCCGCGAGAACGTCGGCAACGTCACCGTGTCGCTCCGCAAGGACGTCCAGGAGGTCGCCCGCGACGCCCTCGGCGACCGCGACGGCTCGGTCGTGGCCATCGACCCCCGCACGGGCGAGCTGCTGGCGTTCTGGAGCTTCCCGTCCTACGACCCGAACTACATCTCGAACCCCAACGGCACCCAGGCCGAGGCGGCGTGGAAGCTCTACCAGGACGCCCCCGGCCAGCCCATGCGGGCCCACCAGTACCAGGACCGCTACTTCCCGGGCTCCACGTTCAAGGTCGTCACCGGCAGCGTCGGGCTGCAGACCGGCAAGGTCACCAACGACGACCCCCGCTACCCGACCGCCACCAGCTACACGCCGCCCCAGACCAACCTGGCCATCAGCAACTTCGGTGGTGAGGTGTGCGGCGGCACGCTGCCGCAGATCCTGAAGGTGTCGTGCAACTCGGCCTTCGCCGAGATGGGCCAGGCCACCATCGGCGGCCCCGACATGCTCTCGGGTGCCGAGTCGTGGGGCTTCAACAAGGCGGCCCCGATCGACCTGCCCGACCCGGCCAAGTCCGCGTTCCCGACCGACGTCATCACCAACCCGCCGAAGCTGGCCCAGGCCTCCATCGGCCAGAACGACGTGCAGGCCACGCCGCTGCAGATGGCCCTGGTGGCCGCCGGCGTCGCCAACGGCGGCACCGTGATGACCCCCCACCTCATGACGGAGGTTCGCGACTCGCAGGGCGAGGTCATCGAGCGCTACGACCCCAAGCCGTGGCTGACGCCGATGTCGGCCGACCTGGCCGAGACCATGCGCCAGAACATGATCGGCGTGGTCCAGGGCGGCACCGCCACCCGCATGGCGATCCCCGGCTACGAGGTCGGCGGCAAGACCGGCACCGCCCAGCTCGGCACCGACCCGCCCCGGAGCCACACGTGGATCATCGGCTTCGCCGGCGACCCCGGCCAGGCGCCCACCGTCGCCGTCGCGGTGGTCGTGCTGAACCAGTCCGGGGCCAACGAGAGCACCGGTGGCGTGGTCGCCGCCCCCATCGCCCGCACGGTGATGGAGAAAGTCCTCCAGGTCCAGCGGGGCGGCTGACGCGGTCCCGGGCATGCCCGGGACGGCGGAGCCCCCCTCGGTAGTGTGAGCGGCGTATGACCGACCAGCCGGCGGGCCCCACCGTCTTCAACGATCGCTACGAGCTGCACCGCAAGCTCGCCCAGGGCGGGATGGCGAACGTCTACCTGGCCCGCGACCTCCTGCTCGATCGCCCGGTGGCGGTCAAGGTGCTCTTCCCCGAGCACGCCCGCGACGACGCCTTCGTCGAGCGCTTCCGGCGGGAGGCCACCGCCGCGGCCAACCTCAACCACCCCAACGTGGTGGCCATCTACGACTGGGGCCAGCAGCACGGCACCTACTACATCGTGATGGAGTACGTGGAGGGCCGGCCGCTCTCCGACATCATCCGCACCGAGGGCCCGCTGCACCCCGACCGGGCCGCCGAGATCACCGCCGACGTGGCCGCCGCCCTGGCCTTCGCCCACCGCAACGGCGTGGTCCACCGCGACGTCAAGCCCGGCAACATCCTCATCACCGGCACCGGCCAGGTGAAGGTCGCCGACTTCGGCATCGCCCAGGCGTCGTCGAACGCCGACGCCACCCAGAACCTCACCCAGGCCGGCGCGGTGATGGGCACCGCCACCTACTTCTCACCGGAGCAGGCCCAGGGCCTCCCCGTCGATCCCCGCTCCGACCTCTACTCGCTCGGCTGCGTGCTCTACGAGATGCTCACCGCCCGGCCGCCGTTCGCCGGCGACAGCCCGGTGGCCATCGCCTACAAGCACGTGCAGGAGCAGCCGTTCCCGCCGAGCACGGTCAACCCCACGGTGCCGGCCGCCCTCGAGGCGGTCGACATGAAGCTCCTCCAGAAGGACCCGGCCGACCGCTACGCCTCGGCCGAGGACCTCCGCGCCGACCTGCGCCGCTTCCTCGAGGGCCAGCCCGTCCTGGCCCTCGGTGCCGCCGGTGCGGCCGCCACCGTCGCGGGCGTCGGTGCAGGCCTGGCCGCCATCGGCGACGCCACCGTGGCCGTACCCGCCGCCACCGGGGCCGGCGCGCCGGCGCAGCCCTACGTCGACGAGCCGGGTCGCAAGCGCACCGGCCTCTACGTCGGCCTGCTCGTGGTCCTGCTGCTCCTCGTGGCCGGCATCCTCTTCTTCGTCGGGCGCAACCTCGGCTCGACCACCAAGCAGGTCGCCGTCCCGTCGGTCACCGGCCAGAGCGCGGCCGACGCCACCAACCTGCTCCAGACCGCCGGCTTCAAGGTCAACACCTCCACCAGGCAGAACGACACCGTCAAGGAGGGCGAGGTCTTCGACCAGGACCCGAAGGGTGGCGTGAAGGCCGACGAGGGCGCGGTGGTCACCATCGTGGTCAGTGCCGGTGCCGGCAAGGTCGACGTTCCCAACGTGGTCGGCAAGACCCAGGCCCAGGCCACGTCGCTGCTCACCAACGCCGGCTTCACGCCCCAGGTCGTCCAGCAGCCCGACGACACGATCAAGGCCGGCGAGGTCATCTCGCAGTCGCCGGCCGCCGGTGGCCAGGCCGACAAGGGCTCCACCGTGATCATCACCGTGTCGAGCGGCGTCGCCCAGGTGTCGGTGCCGAGCGTGGCGGGCGACGACCTCGCCGGGGCCTCGGCCACCCTCGGCGCCGCCGGGTTCAAGGTGACGAGCATCCAGCAGAGCTCCACCACGGTGGCCGCCGGCACGGTGATCAACACCAACCCGGCCGCCGGCACCCAGATGGCCAAGGGCTCCACCGTCCAGGTGATCGTCTCGAGCGGCCCTCCCGCGACCACGACCACGACGGCGCCCACCACGACCACCACGAAGCCGGCGACCACCACCACCCTCTGACCGACCCGTCGGGATCAGGGCGCGTGGCGCGCCCTCCGCTCGACGGGTGGTCCGGCGGGCTCAGTGGCCGCAGCGGGCCAGGAAGTTGCCGACGAGCTGGTGGCCGGCGACGGTGAGGATCGACTCGGGGTGGAACTGCACGCCCTCGACGTCGTGGGTGCGGTGGCGCAGGCCCATCACCAGGCCGTCGTCGGTCTCGGCGGTGATCTCGAGCACGTCGGGCACCGACTCGCGGTCGACCACCAGCGAGTGGTAGCGGGTGGCCTCGAGCGGCTCGGGCAGGCCCTCGAACACGCCGACGTCGCGGTGGTGGATCAGCGAGGTCTTGCCGTGCATGATCTCGGGCGCCCGCACGACGTCGCCGCCGTAGACCTGCCCGATGCACTGGTGGCCGAGGCACACCCCGAACACGGGGATGCGCCCGGCGAAGGTGGTGATCACGTCGTTCGACAGGCCGGCGTCCTCGGGGCGGCCGGGGCCGGGGGAGATGAGCACGCCGTCGGGCTCGAGCTCGGTGATCTGCTCGATGGTGAGCGCGTCGCTGCGGTGCACGAGGGGCTCGGCGCCGAGCTCGCCCAGGTACTGGACGAGGTTGAACACGAACGAGTCGTAGTTGTCGAGGACGAGGATCCGGGCGGCCATCGGGGGCCGACCCTACCGCCTGGCCCGGGCCGCCCGGCCCGTCGGTTTCCGCACCGCTAAGGTCGCCGCCCATGGCCAGCGACAAGAGCCCCGCGCCGTCCCGCCGCACCGGTGGTCGGGTCACGCCGAAGGGCGGCCCCACCCCGAAGAAGGGCGGCGGCTCGCGCACACCGGAGGCCTCGACCCGCTACACGCCGCCGATCCCGCGCGACCACAGGGTCAGCCCGCGCTGGGTGCCCGTGCTCATGCTCGTGCTGGTGGCCCTCGGCGTGCTGATCATCTTCCTGCACTACGTGAACATGGTGCTGCCCGGCGCCTCCAGCAACTGGTGGCTGCTGGCCGGCCTGGTGGCCATCCTCGGGGGCATCGTCACCGCCACGCAGTACCGCTGAGGGCACGCCGACCGCCCGGTTGCCCCGCGGTCGACGCCGGGTTGCGCAGGCGTCCGGGTGGTGGCCGGCAAGTTACAACGGTGTGACCCTCCCCAGGGCCGTCCCCAGCCTGTGGAGAAAGATCCCGTTCACTCGACGGGCGTCATCAGGGTCATCTCGTCCTGGCAGTGACGCGGCGGCTCGGGGTCGGCGTCGGGCGCCACGGTCATGCGCACCTCCGCCCCGCAGACCTCGCACCGGTAGGCGATCTTGACCTTGCGCAGCTCGCCCGCAGGAGGCGGCTCGGGGATCGGCCGGGCCATGCCGCCGAGCATCAGGACACCGACCCGCAGGATCAGCCAGCAGGCCACCGCGGCCACCACCACGGCGAGGATGCCGTAGCCGGCCAGCAGGGCGGCGGCGGCGCCGACGACCACGATTCCGTTGACGATCGGGTGCTTCACGGGGTGGTCCTCACGTGCGGGGGAGAGGGCGCCGCCCAGGGTAGCGGGGTGGCCCTCGCGGTCCGTCGGCGGGTCAGCCCAGGCGCTCGATGATCGTGGCGTTGGCCAGGCCGCCGCCCTCGCACATGGTCTGCAGGCCCCATCGGCCGTCGGTGCGCTCGAGCTCGCACAGGAGGGTGGCGAGCAGGCGGGTGCCCGAGGCGCCCAGGGGGTGGCCGAGGGCGATCGCGCCACCGTTCACGTTCACCTTGTCCATGTCCGGGTGAAGCTCGCGCTCCCACGCCAGCACCACGGGGGCGAACGCCTCGTTGATCTCGAACAGGTCGATGTCGTCGATCGCCAGCCCGGCCCGCTCGAGCACCTTGGTGGTGGCGGGGATGGGACCGGTGAGCATGATGCGCGGGTCGACACCGGCGAGGGAGAAGGCGTGGAACCGGGCCCGGGGCGTGAGCCCGAGGCGCTCGGCGGCGCCCTCGCTCATGATCAGCGCGGCGGAGGCGCCGTCGGTGATCTGCGACGAGTTGCCGGCGGTGATGACACCCTCGGGGTCGAAGGCGGGCTTGAGGCGGGCGAGGGTCTCGACGGTGGTGTCGTCGCGGATGCCCTCGTCGGCCCGCACGATGCCGTCGGCGGGCACGACCTCGCCGGTCTCCTTGTCGCGCACGCGGGCGGCGATCGGCAGGATCTCGCGCTCGAAGCGGCCCTCGTCGCGGGCGCGGGCCGCCTTCTGCTGCGAGCCGGCCGAGAACTCGTCGATCTCCTCGCGCGTGAGGCCCCACTCCTTGGCGATGAGCTCGGCCGAGAGGCCCTGGGGGATGAGGCCGCCGGCCTCGGCGTAGCGCTCCTGCACCCGCGGGCCGAACGGGAACCCGACGCCCTGGCCGAAGGTGGCGCCCATCGGCACGAGGCTCATCACCTCGACTCCCGCGGCGATCACGATGTCGTGCACCCCGGCCATCACCGACTGGGCGGCGAAGGCGGCGGCCTGCTGCGACGACCCGCACTGGCGGTCGATGGTGGTGGCGGGCACCGACTCGGGGAACCCGGCGGCGAGCGCCGCGTTGCGCCCGATGTTGAGGCCCTGGGCGCCGACCTGCGACACGCAGCCCATGAGGACGTCCTCGACCAGCGCGGGGTCGAGGTCGTTGCGCTCGACCAGCGTGGCGAGCACCTCGCCGGCCAGGTCGGCGGGGTGCCACCCCGAGAGCGAGCCGTTGCGCTTGCCGCCGGGGGTGCGGACGACGTCGACGATCACTGCATCGGCCATTGGTGAACCTCCGGTGGAGCCCCTTGGGGCGGTGGGTCAGCGGGCGTTGGCCTCGCCGGTCGCGAGCATTCCACCGATCGTGGTGCCCCACGCCTCGACGTCGTCCCAGTCGCGATGGTCGCCGAAGTTTCCACCGAGCACCTTCATCATGCGGATCGAGCTCTTCTTCCACCCTTCGGGCGTCAGGACGCCGGCGAAGTCGTGATGGTCGACGTGGCCCAGCGCCCGACGGGCCTCGTAGACCGCACGAGGGTCACGGCGGAGCCTGCGCTGCACGGCGGTGCCGAACCCGCCGTACGCGCTCGAAGTCGCCCCGACGGAGCTGACGCTGAAGAGCCACGTTGGCCGCTTCGCCAGCGCTGCCTTGTGCGTCCGCAGGAACTCGTGGGCGTCTGGCAGCCAGGCGCCGTCGTGGATCGCGCTGCCGATCACCGCTGCGTCGTAGCCGCTGAGCGACGCCACGTCGGCGACGGCACGAACGTCGACGTCGGGTCCGGCAGCGGCGATGGCCTGAGCCAGTCGGGTCGCGATCTCGGCGGTCGAGCCGTGGGCGCTGGCGTGGGCGACGAGCACGCGCAAGGAAGGGTCCTCCGAATCGGGTCCGGGCGGGTGTCCGGAGGGTTCGAGGCTACCCATCGGTGCGGGCGTGTCGCCCCGGGCTGGTCCGGGCCGTGTCTGGTGGTCCGCTGTGGTCAGAGCTCGCCGGCGGCGCGCTGGGTGGCCACCGGGTCGTGGTGCTCCCAGATCGCCTCGATCTCCTCGAGCGTGCGGCCCTTGGTCTCGGGGACCTTTCGGCTGATCCAGACGAACGAGACGACGGCGACGGCGGCGAAGAGGAAGAACGTGTTCGAGGTGCCGATGTCGTCGATCAGCGTGAGGAAGAACTGGCTCACGAGGAACGCGGCCCCCCAGTTGACGGCGGTGGCGAAGCTCACGGCCCGGCCGCGCACCCGGGTCGGGAAGATCTCGTTGATGACCGTCCACACGACCGGCCCCAGCGAGAAGGCGAACGAGGCGATGAACACCACCAGCGCGACGAGGGTGATGATGCCGGCGGTGGTGGGCCCGCCGGTGCCGGCGCCGCTCGTGTCGGCTCCGTCCATCCAGTGGAAGCAGAGCCCGACGGTGACGAGGCTGACGGTCATGCCGACGAGGCCGGCGAGCAGCAGCGGCCGGCGGCCGAAGCGGTCGACGTAGGCCACGGCGATGAACGTGGCCAGCACGTTCACGCCACCGACGGCCCACGTGGTGGCCGCGGCCTGGTCGGCGGGGGTGGCGAAGCCGGCCTTCGCGAAGATCGTGTCGGCGTAGTAGATGATCGCGTTGATGCCGGTGAGCTGCTGCGCCAGCGCCAGGCCGATGCCCACCATCAACGGCTTGCGCAGCGACTTCGAGAACACCTCGCGCCACGAGGCCCGGTCGGCGTCCTCGGCCCGTGCCGCCTCCTCGATGGCGTCGAGGGTGGCGTCGACGTCGACGTCGGGTCGCACCTTGTGCAGGGCCTTGGCGGCGTCGTCGCGGCGGCCCTTCCCGATCAGCCAGCGCGGCGTGTCGGGCATGGGGGCCATGGCGATCAGCAGCAGCACACCCGGCACGGCGGAGGCGCCGAGCATGCCGCGCCACGCGTCGTTGTTCGTCAGGTGCTGGTCGACGAAGTAGGCGATGAAGATGCCGATGGTGATCGCCAGCTGGTAGGTCGACACGAAGCGGCCGCGCAGCCGGGTGGGGGCCTGCTCGGCGGCGTAGAGGGGGGCGGCCACCGAGGCCACGCCCACACCGAAGCCCACCGTGAAGCGGCCGACGACGAGCACGGCCGTGCCGGGGGCCAGGGCCTCGACGAACGCACCGACGGTGAACAGGCCCGCTGCCAGCAGCACAGTGGTGCGCCGCCCGATGCGGTCGGCGAGCGTGCCGGCCACGAGGGCGCCGAAGAGGGCGCCGAGGGTGACCCAGCTGACGATGACCTCGCTCATCGTCGTGCTCAGGTGGAACGACGACTGGATGCCCTCGAGGGCACCGGCGATGACGCCCTGGTCGTAGCCGAACAGCAGGCCGGCGAGCATGATCACCACGCCCACCATCAGGAGCCAGAAGCCGACCTTGCCGGTCCTCCCGCCCTCGTCCGTCGTCGGTCTCGCCTCGGTGGCCACGCTGCCCCCTTCGCCCGCGCCCGGCGGCGCGTCGTTCGTCGCGCAACCTAGGGGGCGGAGGCTTCGGCGGCGCGGATCGCGCCGCCGACCCGGGGTGGCTAGCGGGCGTTGAAGCGTATGACGCCCGGATAGTCGTGCTCCCACCCGAGCTGGCTGAGGCTTGCCGTCTCGAGGATGAAGCGGCGGCCCTCGATCGGGTCGAGGCCGCACCACCGGGCGATGAGGATGCGGAGGATGTGCCCGTGGGCGAACAGCGCCACGTCGCCGTCGGCCGAGCGGGCCCGCTCGATCACCCGGTCGACGCGCTCCCCGGCCTCGTCGAGGGTCTCGCCACCCGGGCAGGGGTGGGTCCACACGGTCCAGCCCGGCACGGTCTCGCGGATGGTGGCGGTGGTGACGCCCTCGTACTCGCCGTAGTCGAGCTCGCGCAGGTCGGGGTCGATCTCGGCCTGGCCGGCGAGGCCGACGAGCTCGCACGTGTGGCGCGCCCGCTGGAGAGGGCTGGTGAGCACCAGCGCGAACTCGTGGCCGGCGAGCAGCTTGCCGGTGGCGCGCGCCTGGTCCTCGCCCTCGGGGAGGAGGGGCAGGTCGGTGATGCCGGTGTGGCGGCCGTTCTTGCTCCACTCCGTCGCGCCGTGGCGGATGGGGTAGACGTCGTGGAGACCGCTCACACCGGTCCGCCCGGGGGCTCCTCGGGCCAGCCGCCGGTGCGGCGGGTGAGCGCGCTGGCCCCGGCAGGGCCCCACGAGCCCTGGGCGTAGGGCTCGACCGGGGAGTACTCGGTGAGGATGCGCTCGACGATGCGCCACGACTCGAGGACGGTGTCCTCGCGGGCGAACAGGGTGGGGTCGCCCTTCATGGCCTCCTCGATGAGGAGCTCGTAGGGCTCGGGGCCGCCGTCGGCGCGCATGTCGGGGGGCGGCGCCACCGTGATGGCCTCGGGCATCATCCCCTCGCCCGGGGTCTTCCGGAGCAGGGTCATGGCGTCGAAGCTGTCGGGCTTCACCTCGATGCGCATCGAGTTGTGCGGCAGGTGCGAGTGCTCCGGGATCCACAGCGGCCGCGGCGGGCGCTTGAACTCGATCGTCATCTCGGTGACGGTCTGGGCCATGGCCTTGCCCGCCCGCAGGAAGAACGGCACGCCGCTCCAGCGGGGCGAGTCGATGTGGAGCAGGAAGGCGCCGTAGGTCTCGGTGTCGGAGCCGGCCTTCACGCCGGGCACCGCGAGGTAGCCGTCGTACTGGCCGCGCACGTAGTGCTCGGGGTCGACCACCCGGCAGGCCTCGAGGACCTTGCCCTTCTCGTCGCGCAGCGCCTTGGCCGACTCGTTCACCGGCTGCTCCATGGCGAGCAGGGCCACCATCTGCAGGAGGTGGTTCTGCATGACGTCGCGCATGGCGCCGACCGAGTCGTAGAACGCCCCGCGGTCCTCGACGCCGAACGACTCGGCCATGGTGATCTTCACCGAGGACACCAGGTTGCGGTTCCAGAGCGGCTCGGTGATGGCGTTGGCGAAGCGGCTCACCAGCAGGCTGCGCAGCGCCTCCTTGCCGACGAAGTGGTCGATGCGGAAGATGGCCGACTCGGCGAAGTGCTCGTGGAGGGTGGCGTTGAGCTCGACGGCGGAGTCGTGGTCGCGGCCGAAGGGCTTCTCGATGATGAGGCGGGCGCCCTGGTCGAGGCCCACGCCGGCGATGCCCTCGGCGACGGTGGCGAACATCGACGGCGGGATGGCGAAGTGGAAGACCGGGTGCTGGGTGGCGCCGGCCGCCGCCTTCAGCTTCTCGAAGGTGGCGGGCTCGGCGTAGTTGCCCGACACGTAGGTCATGTTGGCGGCCAGGCGGTCGAACGCGGCCTGGTCCCACTCCTCGCCCTCCTCGACGATGGCGGCCCGGGCGTGCTCCACGAGGTCGGCGGTGGTCCAGTCGTCGAGGGCCACGCCGATGACGGGGATGCCGAGCAGCCCACGCTTCTCGAGGCGGTACACGGCGGGGAAGAGCTTCTTCTTGGCCAGGTCGCCCGAGGCCCCGAACATCACGAGGAGGTCGGAGCGGGGCCGGTCGGCGGTGGACGGGGATGACGGCATTCGGACGGCTCCCGGGCGAGACTCGAAGGGCGTCTGAACCGTAGCCACCAGGGCCACGTGCCGGGGGAGAGTGCCGAACCGTGCCGTCTCGCATCGAGGACTACGCCCTGATCGGCGACGCCCGCACGGTCGCCCTCGTCGGCCGCGACGGCTCGATCGACTGGTGGTGCGCGCCGCGGGTCGACTCGGCGGCGTCGTTCGCGGCGTTGCTCGGCTCGGCCCGCGACGGCCGGTGGGTGGTGGCGCCCTCCGAGCCGGTCACGAGCGTCGAGCGGGCCTACTCCACCGACACCGTCGTGCTGGAGACCACCGTCACCACGGCCGGGGGGCGGGCGGTCGTCACCGACTTCATGCCGCGCCACGACCTCGAGCACCCGGCGATCATCCGCGTCGTGCGGGGCCTGGAGGGCTCGGTGCGGTTCGGCTCCGAGGTCGTCGTCCGCTTCGACTACGGGGCGCTGGTCCCGTGGGTCCGCCACCACGACGGCGGGGTCGACGCTCGTGGCGGCGCCGACGGCGTCGTGCTCCACAGCACCGTGCCCACCCACGGCCGCGACCTCACGACCTTCGCCGGCTTCGACGTGGTCGAGGGCCAGCAGGAGTCGTTCGTGCTGGCGTGGTTCCCGTCCCACGAGGACCCACCGCCCGCGCCCGACGTCGACGAGGCCCTCGCCGACACCCTGGCGTGGTGGCGCGACTGGGCGTCGTCGTGCTGCGTCGCCGGCCCGTGGCGCGACGCGGTGCTGCGCTCGCTGCTCACCCTGAAGGCACTCACCTACGAGCCCACCGGGGGCATCGTCGCCGCGGCCACCACGTCGCTGCCCGAGTGGATCGGCAGCGTCCGCAACTGGGACTACCGCTACTGCTGGCTCCGTGACGCCACCTTCACGCTGAACGCCCTGCTGGGCAACGGCTACCGCGACGAGGCCGCGGCCTGGAGCGAGTGGCTGCGCCGGGCGGTGGCGGGCAGCCCCGACAAGCTCCAGATCATGTACGGCGTGGCCGGCGAGCGGCGCCTCGACGAGTACGAGATCCCGTGGCTGTCGGGCTACGAGGGCTCGGCGCCGGTTCGGGTGGGCAACGGGGCCAGCGGGCAGTTCCAGCTCGACGTGTACGGCGAGGTGCTCGACATGGTCTGGCACACCGCGGAGGTGCTCGAGGACCGCCTGCCCGACGACACGTGGGCGCTGTGCCGGATGCTGGTCGAGCACGTGGCCAAGGTCTGGCGCCTGCCCGACGACGGGATCTGGGAGGTGCGTGGCCCGCAGCGCCACTTCGTCCACTCGAAGGTCATGGCCTGGGTGGCCGTCGACCGCTGGGTGAAGCTGTGCGAGGCCGAGCGCCCCGACGAGCCCCTGGCCCGGTGGCGGCGCCTGCGCGACGAGATCCACGACGACGTCTGCGACCAGGGCTGGAACGACGAGGTCGGGTCGTTCACCCAGTACTACGGCTGCGACGAGCTCGACGCGTCGCTGCTGATGCTCGCCCTCGTGGGCTTCCTGCCGCCCGACGACCCTCGCATCGTCGCCACCGTCGAGGCCATCGAGCGCGACCTCCTCGTCGACGGCTTCGTGCTGCGCTACCGCACCGAGGCGCGCCACCCCCGTGACGAGGTGGCCGACGCGGGCCGCGACGCCGGTGGCGCCGACGACGGCACCACCACCGTCGACGGCCTGCCCCCGGGCGAGGGCTCGTTCCTGCTGACCACGTTCTGGCTCGTCGACAACCTGGTGCTCATCGGCCGCGTCGACGAGGCCCGCGAGGTGTTCGAGCGCCTCCTCGCGCTGCGCAACGACGTGGGCCTGCTCTCCGAGGAGTACGACCCGGTGGCCGGGCGGATGCTCGGCAACTTCCCCCAGGCGTTCTCGCACGTGGGCCTGGTCAACTCGGCGGCCAACCTCGAGCACGGCATCGAGGGCCCGGCGGCGCGCCGCTCCCGGCGGCGGGCGCGGGCCGAGGCACCCGGGGCCGACGCCGCCACGACGGACGGCTCCGCGACCTGAACGTCATCCCTGCGTATCCCCTGCGTACACCGACTCTGAACGCTGTCTTACGGCAATCGCCCACGTGACCGATGCCGGCTTTGCGCCCACCGCGCGTGGTCCTAGGATCGGCCGCCGTGCCCGGTAGGGCAGGGAGGTGGTGCGCACAGTGCACGTCGTCGTCGTCGGGTGTGGTCGAGTCGGTTCCGGTCTGGCCGCCACGCTCGTGAGCCAGGGCCACACGGTGTCGGTGGTCGATCGCAAGCCCACCGCGTTCCGGCGCCTCCCGGAGGACTTCTCCGGGCAGACCTTCGTCGGCGTCGGCTTCGACCGCAACGTGCTGGTCGCCGCCGGCATCGAGCGCGCCGACGCCCTCGCGGCGGTCACCAACGGCGACAACTCGAACATCCTCATCGCCCGCACGGCGCGCGAGTTCTTCGGCATCGAGCGCGTCGTGGCCCGCATCTACGACCAGCGCCGGGCCGCCATCTACGAGCGCCTCGGCATCTCCACGGTGGCCACCGTCGGGTGGGCCATCGAGCGGGTGATGCGCCGCATCTCCCCGGAGGCCGACGGCGTCGAGTGGATCGACCCCTCCGCCAAGGTCTGCCTCGTCGAGCGCTACGTGCCGGCCTCCTGGGCCGGGCACCCGCTCGTCGGGCTCGAGGGCGAGGGCGTCGCCCGCGTCGCCGCGCTCACCCGCCTGGGCGTCGCCCAGATCGTCTCGCCCGCCCTCCTCGCCCAGGAGGGCGACGTCGTGTGGGTCGCCGTCGCCGGTGACCGCATCGACGAGCTCGACCGCCGCTTGGCCTCTGCGCCGGCCGACCAGGGAGGTCATCACTGATGCGCGTCGTGATCGCGGGCGGCGGCAACGTCGGCACCTACATCGCCGGCGAGCTCTCGCAGGCGGGCCACGAGGTCCTGATCATCGAGGTCGACCCCGACCGCGTGTCGCGGGCCGTCGCCGCCGGTGAGCCCCAGGGCGTGCAGTGGCTCAACGTCGACGGCTGCGAGGTCACCTCGTTCGCCAAGGCCGAGCCGGGCCGGGCCGACGTCGTCGTGGCCGTCACCGGCGACGACGAGGACAACCTCGTCATCTCGCTGCTCGCCAAGCAGGAGTTCGGCGTGCCCCGCGTCGTGGCCCGCGTGAACAACCCCTCGAACGAGTGGAT
>CAMFLJ010000056.1 GCA_945957335.1 uncultured Actinomycetes bacterium
GGCCGGTGCCGAGCAGCAGCCGGTAGTCGGCCGGCGCGCAGCAGTGGAGCCCGGTGACGGCGACGTGCTCGACGACGGCCATCGCGCCCGACACCAGGTCGACGCCCTCGGTCGGCCCGATCGGGAAGCCCTGCTCGGTGAGCCCGGCCATGGCCGGTTCGTCGACGAACATCACGAGCTGGGCCTGGGGCACGCGCCGCAGCACGTGGTCGGCGAGGGCCGCGGCCCGGCGGCGGACGGCGGAGCCGGCGACGGCGAAGGCCACGTCGGCGTCGAGGCCGGCGGCGTGGAGGGCCACACCGAGGGTGACCGGGCCGGTGATCGAGACCTTGATCGGCCCGTCACGGTCGGCCACCGCGGTGAGGAACGCCCGCAAGCCGCCGTAGGCCTCGCCGGCGAAGTCGAGGTCGGCGAGCGGGGCGTCGGGATCGACGAGCGAGAGGTCGAGGTCGAGCGTGCCGTCGTCGTGCACGATCACGCCCTGGATGCCCGACGCGGCCTGGGCGACCATGCCCTCGCGCCGCGAGCGAGCGGGCAGCGAGGGGGCGGCGGGCAGGCGCGGGTTGTGGCGCAGCACGAACTCGACGGCGTCGCCCGGGTCGCAGTGGGGCAGGTGGCCGATGCCGGTCGACAGGCCGACGGGCAGGGTGCGGTCGGGGCCCACGCCGGTCATCGGGTCGGACCTCCGACGAGGGGTCCGCGCTCGGTGCCGCTCACCCGCACGCGCCCCATCGGCGGGGCTGCCTGCGGTGCGTGGGCCACGTCGCGCCCTCCTCGGGGAGACCTCGGGGCGGCGCCTCGAGGTGTGTCGGACGTCACTGGAATAGCCACGGACGCGTCCCTTGGGCAAATCTCGGCCCCGATGAGCCCCGCGACGCGTCACTTCGGCCGGTGGGCGACCGCCGTCGCCTGGGTGGTCCTCCCCTTCCTGGCCGGCCCGTCGTTCGGCGACGCGCTCGACCCTCGCAGCCGCGCCGTGCAGCTCGTGGGCACCATCGGCCTGTGGGCGCTGTGGGCCCTCGGGCTCGTCGCCGCCCTCGTCCCGAGCACCGCGTCGCTCACGGTCATCCGCATCCTGGCGCCCGGCTCGGTGGTCGCCGCCGTGTGGGCCGCGCTGGTCGTGCCCGACGGCGCGAGCGCGGCGGAGTCGCTCGCGCTCGGCTTCACGACGTTGGCCGCGGTCATCTCGCTGTCGGCCCCGGTCGGCGACCGCATGGTGAACGGCTCGTCGTACGGCGACGAGCGACGCATGCCCCTGCGCCCACCCGGGGTGCTGCTCCTCGGGCCGATCGAGCTCACGTGGGTCGTCGTGATCGCCGGCCTCGCGGCCGGCCCGATGCTGCTCGCCGCCCGCCAGTGGGTGGTCGGCGGCATCGTCCTGGTCGTCGGCTGGACGCTCGTGGCACTCGGCGTGCGGATCCTCCACCGCCTCTCGCAGCGCTGGTTCGTGTTCGTCCCCGCCGGTGTCGTCGTCGTCGACGGCATGGCGCTCACCGACGCCTTCCTCGTGCAGCGCCAGCGGGTCGACTCCATCGGCCCCGCCCCCGCCGACACCCGGGCCGTCGACCTCACCGAGGGCGCCATCGGCCTCGCCCTCGAGCTGCGCCTCACCGAGCCCGACCTGATCATCCCGGCACCGCCCCGCAGCCTCGGCGGCGGTCAGCCCACGATCGATCCGGTCGAGGTGCAGTCGGTGCTCATCGCACCCACCCGGCCCGGCTGGGTGCTCGCCGAGGCCGAGCGCCGGCGGCTGCTCGTCGGCTGAGCGGCCCCGGCCGGGCGCCGGCCCCGGTACGGTCGCGGCGTGCGGAAGAACAGCGGGCAGAAGGTGATCGTGTGCGTCGCGCTCGGAGCGGCGGTCGTCGTCCTCGGCTTCGGCGCCCGGGCGCTGTGGTGGGAGCCCAACCAGAGCGGCTGGTTCAACTACGCCCCGAACAGCGGCGTGGTGTTCACCGGCGCCGGCGTCGACACGGCCTCGATCCTGCGCCAGGTCGCGGTGTGGATCGGCCTGGTGGCGCTGTGGGCGGCCGCGTGCCTCTTCGTGCTGCGTGACAAGCGCGCCCCTGCCGAGACCTCCATCGACCCCACCTGACCCGCCCCGGAGTGGCCCTTGGTCCCTTCGCCGGCGAACGACCGAGGGCTACCGTTCGTGGTGGGCCCGGCGCTGAGCGTCGGGCCGGCGGGCACGGGTGAGGGCACTGGACGGAAGGTCGGGCACGTGGCGGACGACGACGGACCGGTCGAGGGCGGATCGATCGACGACGGTGACGGGCCCGACCCGTTCGACGGTGTCACGTTCGACGAGTCGTGGGTGCAGGCGGCCCGCCGGAGCGAGGACGACGCCGAGACCCGCGTCGCCAAGCTCCAGCGCATCGACGCCGACTACCGCCGGGTCGGCTCCGAGAAGCAGACGCTGGCCAGCGACGCCGCCAAGGCCACGCGCCGGGCGAGGAACAAGAAGCGCCTGATCATCGGGCTGGTCGTGGTGGTGCTGGCCGGGCTGGGCACCGTCAGCTTCCTTCGCCAGCGAAGCAATGGCCGCACCACCGCCGCTCCCCGCCCGAGCACGACGACGACGTCGGCCAGCACCACGACGACGCTCGGCACCCCACCTCCGACGATGGCACCGGAGCTGCTGGTGAACGGTCGCCTGCCCGACGGACACCTCCCGCTGTTCCAGTGCCTCCGGGACCACACCCCGACGGCCAGCGGCTACGACGTCACCGCGGTGTCGTGCGACGGCCCCTTCCAGGTCCGCCAGACGTGGGTGATGAGCGATCAGGTCGCGGACCTGAGCGACGAGAAGAACCGGGGTGCCCTCTGCGTCGCCTACGGCTTCGCCGACATGGGCTTCATCGACTCCTTCGACCAGGTGCCCTCGACCGACCAGGCCAACAAGATGTTCGATGCGATGGTCACCGCCGGCCTCGCCATCGACGACTACTACGCCCCACCGGGCGACGGTCAGAACGGCAGCTTGATGTGCGTGATCGGGTTCAAGGAGTCGCGCACGACCACGGCTGCGGAGCTCGACGCCGCCATCGACGGGGCCCGGGCACAGCTCGGGCTGCCCCCGAAGGGTGGGCCGACCGCGCCCAGCACCACGACGACAGCACCCCCGCTGAACACCGCATGAGCGTCCCCCTCGAGGCCGCCCTGGCCGCGACGACATTGATCTACGGCATCACCGCCCACGAGCTCGGCCACGTCCTCGGGGCGCTGACGACGCGCATGTCCGTGCAACACGTCCAGATCGGTCGGGGGTGGAAGATCGCCGAGATCCCGGTCGGCAGCGCGCGGGTCCGGATCGACCTCGGGTACCCCGAGGGGTGGGTGCGCGCTCTGCCCCGCGGCACCAGGCACCTGCGCCGCCGGCTGGCCACCTACGCCCTGGCCGGGCCCCTGCTCGGGTTCGCGTTCGCTCTCGCACTGCTCACCGTGCCCAGCGCCGGCGTGCGCATCGCCGTGACGGTGCTGCTGTTCCTCAACCTCATGGCCGTGATCCCGGCACGCGCGAGAAGGCCCCACCCCAGCGGGGTGGTGGGCACCGACGGCTACACCGTGCTGCGAGCGATCACGAACGACGAGAGCCTGGGCGTTCCCTTCGTGCTGGCAGAGGTGCTCGGCCGGGCCCGCACCGACGAGGCGGGGCCCGACGACGTGATCCGGTCCTTCATCGATCAGGCCGATCCGAGCGACCCGACTGCCGTGATGCTCCGCTCGATCCTCCCCGACGCCGACTCCGGCGACCTCGCGGCGGCGTTGAAGGTGGCGAGTCGCCAGCCGACGAGGCGCGCCTGCCTCACCCTGGTGGGAGCGGCGGAGAACAGGCTCGTGTGGGCGGCGCTCGCGAGTGGCGAGGTGCCCAGCGAGCTCGCTGTGGAAGCGATGGGGCTCGCTCTCACCGCTCAACCGGACAACACCGCGGTGCGCGACACCTTCGCCTGGGCGCTCGCCGCCACCGGCCACCCCGGTGCCGGCTTGAAGGAGTCGAACATCACCCTTGAGGACGACACTCTCTCGCCCGAGCACCGAGCGAGCTGTCTCCTCGTCAACGCGATCTGCCGGGCCGGCGTCGGCGACGTGGACGCCGCCGCCCAGCGACGGATGCAAGCGCTCGAGTTGGACCCGACTGCGTCGTTGCTCTCCTTCGCCGACCGGGCCATCGGCACCGCCACCGCCAAGAGGGACAAAGGCGACTACGCAGCGCTCGCCGAGCCGGACCACTCGATCTGGGAACTTCCTCCGTCACTTCAGCCCGAGGAGATCCCCGACGGGAACTGGGGCGAGTGGATCCGCCACCGCCTGCTTCCCGGCACCGTCGTCCTCGTGGCCTTCGTCGTCGCGATCGCCTTGTCCATCGTGGTGCTCACGCTGGTCATCGATCTCTGACGGCCTCGCTCAGCGGGTGACGGTGCCGCCGCCGAGGACGGCGTCGCCGGCGTAGAGCACCACGCTCTGCCCGGCGGCCACACGCCGCTGGGGCTCGGCCCAGCGCACCACGACGGTGCCGTCGTCGTGCGCCACCACCTCGGTGACGGCCACCGGCTCACCGTGGGCGCTCACCTGGGCGGTGACGTCGACCGCACCGATCGCCTGCGCCCGGGCCGCGTCGTCGGCCCACACCACCCCCGCCAGCGCCTCGCCGTCGACGAGCAGCTCGTCGGCCGCTCCCACCACCACCGTGGCGTCGGCGACGTCGACCGACAGGGCGTAGCGGGGCTCGCCGTCGATGGCCACACCGAGGCCTCGCCGCTGCCCCACGGTGACGAGCTCGACCGCGTCGACCTCGCCGAGGTGTGTGCCGCTGGTGTCGACCAGGCGGCCGGGGCGCAGCGGGATGCGCGAGCCGAGGAACGCCTCGCGCCCGCCGCCACGGTGCGAGATGAAGCAGACGTCCTGGCTGTCGGGCTTGTCGGCCGTGCGCAACCCGAGCTCCGTGGCGCGCGCCCGCACCTCGTCCTTGGTCATGCCACCGATCGGCAGCAGCACCCGCGCCAGCTGGTCGCCGGTGAGCATGTGGATCACGTAGCTCTGGTCCTTGGCCCCGTCGACGCCGCGCACGACCCGCAGCGCGCCGTCGGGCCCGACCGGCTCGATCCGGGCGTGGTGGCCGGTGGCCACGGCGTCGAACCCGAGCACGCTCGCCCGCTTCAGGAGCCGGTCGAACTTGAGGTGGCGGTTGCACTCGATGCACGGGTTGGGGGTGAGCCCGGCAGCGTGGTCGGCGACGTAGGGCCCGACGACGTGGGTGGTGAAGTCGTCGCCGAAGTTGAAGACGAGGTGCTCGACGCCGAGGCCGTCGGCGACCCGGCGGGCGTCGTCGACGTCGCTCACCGAGCAGCAGCCCGAGTCGGAGTCGCCACCCCACAGCTTCAGCGTGACCCCGACGACCTCGTGGCCCTCCTCGGCGAGCAGCGCCGCCGCCACCGACGAGTCGACGCCGCCCGACATGGCGACGAGCACCTGCACGGCAGTGCCCCGGTCAGAGCCCGCCGGCGCGGAGGCGCTCGACGGCAGCGGGGACGACGGCGAGGGCGTGGTCGATCTCGGCGTCGGTGGTGGTCCACCCGAGCGAGAGGCGCAGCGAGCCGGCGCGCAGCTCGGGCGCGACGCCCATGGCGGCGAGCACGTGCGAGGACTGCATGGCACCGCTCGAGCACGACGACGCGGCCGAGGCGTAGAGCTCGTCGCGCTCGAGCATGAAGAGCAGCGCCTCGCTCTCGACGTCCTCGATGCAGACGTGGGCGGTGCCGGCCACGCGACCGCGCCGGTCGGGGCCGGCCTCACCCGGCACGGCGCCGGTCTCGATCAGGCCGGGGACGCTGGCGAGGAGCCCGTCGAGGAGGCGGTCGCGCTGCTTGGCGGCCCGCTCGACCTCGACCGGGCGGCCCGCCGCGGTGAGCCGGGCGGCGACCGCCGCGGCGACGATGCCGGCGACGTCCTGGGTGCCCGAGCGCAGACCGCGCTCCTGGCCACCGCCGAGCTGGCGGGGCGTGACGGTGACGCCGTCGCGCACGACGAGCACGCCCACGCCCTTGGGCCCGCCGAACTTGTGGGCGCTGAGGCTGACCAGGTCGGCGCCCGCGGTGAGCCCGGCCACGTCGGTCCAGCAGAACGCCTGCACGGCATCGGTGTGGAGCACGGCGTCGGGGGCGAGGCGCCGCACCAGCTCGGCCACCTCGGCCAGCGGCTGGATCGTGCCGACCTCGTTGTTGGCGGCCATGACCGACACCAGCCGTACCCCGGCGGCCTCGCCGGCGGCGGCACGCGCCGCCGCGCCCTCGAGCACGCGGGCCAGGTCGTCGAGGTCGATGCGACCGGTGGCATCGACGGCCACGGTGAGCCCGCCGAGCGACTCGACCGGGTCGAGCACGGCGTGGTGCTCGACGGCGGAGCACACCACCGGGCCGTGGGCGGCGGTGAGCGCCGGGGCACCGGTGCGGGCGGCGCCGAAGACGGCGAGGTTGTCGCTCTCGGTGCCACCGCTGGTGAACACGACCTCGCGGGGGTGGGCACCGAGCAGGGCGGCGATCTCGTCACGGGCGTCGTCGATGGCCCGGCGGGCGTCGCGGGCCATGCGATGGCCGCCCGACGGGTTGGCGAAGCGCACGTCGAGGAACGGCAGCATGGCGTCGATGGCCTCGGGGCGCATCGGCGTGGTGGCCGCGTGGTCGAGGTAGGCGCTCACCACCCCAGGCTAACGGGGGCACCGGTGGGCGCCGCCAGAGCAGCGGCTGCGCCCCCGGCCGCCTCAGCGCCCGGAACGTCGCTGGTAGGCCGTGGCCACGCTCGTCAGGAACATCTCGGGCGGCACCTGCGTGGGCACCGGGATGCGCATGCGGCCGGCCACCATCGTCGCCACCTCGGTGGTGACCTGCCACCGCGCGTCGGGGGCCAGCTCGCCGCAGCGGAGCAGCACCGCCCGCACCACGCCGTACTGCTCGTCGGTGATGGGCGACACGTCGAGCGACTGCACGTAGCTCTCCCAGTTCCAGGGCACGCCGAACGCCACCGGCGGGGCGGCCCGCCGGCCGGCGCGCTGGCGCAGCACGATCGTGCCGGCGACGTGGTCGCCCAGGCGCTGCTCGCGGCGGCTGGTCAGGATCGAGATCACGGCGGGGATGCCCACCAGCGCGTAGATCTCGATCAGGCCGATCATCGAGCGGATGGCGGCGTGGCGGAACCGCTCCGGGGCGCCCTCGCGGGTCACCACCCGCAGACCCATGGTGGCCTTGCCGAGCGTGCGGCCGTTCCAGAACGTCTCCATCACCGCCGGGTAGCCGACCAGGGCGAGGAAGAAGCCGATCAGGAGCGCGATCGCGGCCACCGCCCCGCCGAGCTCGGCGCCCATGGCCGCGGCGACGAACGCGACGATCATCGTCAGCACGAACAGCGACCCGAACTGCACGCCGATGTCGAGGAGCTCGGCGATGGTCCGCGATGCCACCCCGGCGGTCTCGAACTCGAGGAGGACCGCTTCGGGGGTGACGATGCCCGTGGCTGGTGGGCCGCCCGTCGTCGCCATGGCGCGCCTACGGTAGCGATCGGCGTGGACATCGACCGGTACCTCCTGCTGAACCAGCCCGGCTGGGATCGCCTGGCGGAGCTCAGCGGGCGCGCCCGCTGGAAGCGCTCGAGCCTCTCTGCGGCCGAGATCGACGAGCTCGTGTCGCTCTACCAGCGCACCGCCGCCCAGCTCTCGCACGTCCGCACGACCTACCGCGATCCCGAGCTCATCAGCCGGCTCACCTCTCTGGTCGCCGGTGCCTCGGCCGCGATCTACGGCCAGCGGTCGCGGCCGGGTCGAGCGTTCGGCCGGTTCTTCGCCGACACGTTCCCCGCGGCGGTCTGGCACCTCCGGCGCTTCATCGCCATCGCCGTCGTTGTCACGTTCCTGCCCGCCATCGGCATGGCGGTCTGGCTCACCCACGACGACGCCGCCCTCGCCCGCTCCGGCAGCCCCAGCGAGCGCCAGACCTACGTCGAGGACCGCTTCGAGCAGTACTACTCCGACCAGCCCTCGGCGGTGTTCTTCACCCAGGTCACGACGAACAACATCCGGGTGTCGTTCATGGCGTTCGCCCTCGGGCTCTTCGCCATGGTGCCGGGCATGTTGATCCTGGCCGTCAACGGCCTCAACCTCGGCCAGGCCGCGGCGTGGATGATCGCCGCGGGCGACGGAGGGCGCTTCTTCGGCCTGATCCTCCCCCACGGCCTGCTCGAGCTCACGTCGATCGTGATCGCCGGTGGCGCGGGGCTCGCGCTCGGGTGGGCGTGGATCGCGCCCGGCGACCGTCGCCGCAGCGACGCGCTGGGCCAGGAGGGCCGGCGGGCGGCGGCGGTCGTGCTCGGCCTCATGGCCACGTTCCTCATCGCCGGCACCATCGAGGGCTTCCTCACCGGCAGCGGCCTCTCCGCCGCGATCAGGGTCACGGTCGGCGCCTCGGTGTTCGTGGCCTTCGTCGCCTACGTGGTGGTGCGAGGCCGGGGCGCCGCCGCACGGGGCATCACCGGGGTGATGGGCGAGAGCGACGTCGGCCGGCGGCCTCAGAGCGCGCCGGTGGCCTTGACGTCGAGGTAGAGGTCGCAGAGGAGCCCGGCAAGCTTTCCTGGCGGAGCGTCGACGACAGTGGCGCCCATCCCCCGCAGGCGGGCGGCGGCCCGGTTGCGGGCGTCGAGGGCGTCGACGGCGGCGGCCGACAGGTAGGCCTCCTCCGGGTCGACGGGCGGGGTGGCCGCCCAGCGCACGACGTCGGGGTCGTGGACCGCGGCGACGACGACCCGGTGGCGCGAGGCGATCAACGGCATGGCCGGCAGGAGCGACTCGATCATCGCCTCCTCGACCAGGTCGGTGAGCAGCACGAACAGCGCCCGGCGCCGGAAGCGGGCGAGGGTGTCGGCGAAGGCCCCCGCGTAGTCGGACTCGGCGAGCACGGGCTGGAGCTCGGGGAACACGTCGGCCACCCGGCCCACCTGGCGGGCGCCCGACGCGGGTGGGACCACCGCTCGAACCGTGGCGTCGAAGGCCACCAGCCCGGCCCGGTCGCCGAGGCGGGCGGCGACGCTGGTGAGGGCCATCGCCGCGTCCATGGCGTGCTCGACGCGCGGCACGCCGGCCACCTGCCCGGCCATCACCCGCCCGTTGTCGAGCAGGGTGACCACCACCTGGTTCTGCTCGGCCCGGTAGGTGCGCACGATCGCCCGGCCGGTGCGGGCGGTGGCCGACCAGTCCATGCGGCGGGACTCGTCGTCGGGCGTGTACTCGCGCAGCTGGTCGAAGTCGGTGCCACCGCCGCGGCCCTGGGCCGTGCGCAGGCCGACCTCCTGGCGCCGGGCCCGCCGCACGCGCAGCTCGGCCTCGTCACGGGAGGGGAACCGCGGGTACACGAAGATGCGACCCGGCAGGCGGCGGGTGCGCTGGCGGGCGACGAGCCCCATCGGCCCCTCGGTGCGCACGACCACGTCGGTGGGCTCGAACCGGCCCCGGCGCGAGGGGCGCAGCACGGCGTCGACCTCGACGGTCTCACGACGGTGCACCCGCACCCGGAAGCGCCGCCGGCTGGCCCGCAGCGACGGGGCGAGCTGGTCGGCCACCCACACGGTGACCGCACGCGCGGCAGTGTGCTCGACGCTCCACGAGACGGTCACAGGCGCGTCGAGCACGCCCGAGGCGGGCAGCTCGCGCTCGACCGAGATCCGCTTCGGTGAGACGGCGGCGGCCAGGTCGACGAGCACCGCCAAGAGCAGCAGCCCCTCGACCAGCCACAGCGCACCGGCCCGACCGACCACGAGCAGCACGACGATCGACGCGGCGACGAGCGCGGCCAGGCGTCGGGTCGGGACGGGGAGGGTCACGTCGGGCTCGGCCTCGGGCTCAGCGGGGCACGGGGACGGTGGCGAGCACGCCGTCGAGCACGCCATCGGGGGTCACGCCCTCGAGCTCGAGCTCGGGCCGCACCATCAGCCGGTGGCGGAGGGTGGGCTTGGCGATGGCCTTCACCTCGTCGGGGGTGACGAAGTCGCGGCCCGACAGCCACGCCCAGGCCTTGGCGGCGTGGAGCAGCGACGCCGCACCGCGGGGCGACACGCCCAGCGAGAGCGACGGCGACTCGCGGGTGGCCCGCACCACCGCCACGATGTACTCCAGCACCGGCTGCTCGACCCGGAGGCGACCGACCGCGGCCCTGCCGGCGGCCAGGTCGGCCGCACCGGCGACGGGCCGCACCCCGGCCGCCGCGATGTCGTGGGGGTCCATGCCGGCGTCGTGGCGAACGAGCACGTCGATCTCCTCCGCCGCGCTCGGGTAGCCCACGTCGAGCTTGAACAGGAACCGGTCGAGCTGGGCCTCGGGCAGGGGGTAGGTGCCCTCGTACTCGATCGGGTTCTGGGTGGCGATCACCAGGAACGGCTCGGGCAGCAGGTGCGCCGTGCCCTCGACGGTGACCTGGCGCTCCTCCATCGCCTCGAGCAGCGCGGCCTGGGTCTTGGGGGGCGTGCGGTTCACCTCGTCGGCGAGCAGCAGGTTGGTGAACACCGGGCCCTCGCGGAAGGTGAACGAGCCCTCGGCCTGGCGGTAGACGACCTGTCCGATGAGGTCCGACGGCATGAGGTCGGGGGTGAACTGCACCCGGCGGGTCTCGAGGTCGAGGGCGGCGGCCAGCGTCTTCACGAGCAGGGTCTTGGCCGTGCCCGGCACACCCTCGAGCAGCACGTGGCCACGGCTGAGCAGGGCCACGACGATGCCCGACACGGTGCCCTCCTGGCCGACCACCACCTTGGCGACCTCGGCGCGGAGACGGGCGATGGCGGCGCGCGGGTCGTCGGACGACGGCGGGCCGGGAGGCGGGGGGACGGTGGGGTCGCTCACGGGAGGTCTCCTGGGTCGGGCGGTGCGGACGGAGCAGCGGTCGTGGAGGGTGCTGCGGGAACAGGTGCGGCGCTGGGTGCCGCGGCCGAGGGCACCCGGCCGCCGCCCAGCGCGGCGGCGACGACCTCGTCGAGCTCGCGGGCCACGACGGCCAGGGCGGCGTCGTCGGCCACGGGGTGGTCGTAGAGGGCCTGCTCGAGCCGGTCGCGGTCGAGTCCGGAGCGCGCCTCGGTGGTTGCCACCACGACCTCGGGCGGCGAGCCCGCGGCCAGGCCGTACGCCGAGGCCAGGCGGCGGCGCGCGGCGCGGCGCAGCGAGGCGGCGGCCCTGTCGCGGGCCCCGGCGTGCTCCATCAACCCGCCGACCGCGCGGGTGAGCTCGGAACCGGCGATCTCGACCGGCGGGTCCTCGGGCACCGGGCGGCCGAGGCGGCGGGCGCGGTAGAGGGCGTAGACGACGAAGGCGACGAGCAGCTGCAGCAGCGCCAGCGTCACGCCCGTCGGCAGGCTGAGCGAGCTGTTGTCGTCGGGCTGGAGGCCGGTGCCGTCGGGCCCCGCGGTGAGCACCGCGAGCCGGGTGCCGCGCTCGGGCACGGCGAGGGCGGCGAACAACCCGGCGTTGTCGGCCTGGTCGAGCGCCTCGTTGGTGAACAGCCACGGCGAGCCGACCGACACGAGCAGGCCGCGGCCGATGCGCTCGACGACGACGACCGCGCCGTTGCGGTCGGAGAAGCAGCCGGTGGCGTCGGGCGGGACGTCGAAGCGGTAGACGGGCCCGAACGACTCGAGGTCGGTGAGGGCGGCGACGCCCGCGGGCTCGACCACGTCGCATCGGCCCCGGTCGACGGTGGTCGAGTCCTGGAAGGTGTCGCCCTGCCCGAGCGTGGCCGGCGGGGTGAGGGGCGAGGCGGGGTCGGCCATCACGAACGTGTGGCCGGCGGCGATCCAGTCGCGCAGCGCCGCCTCGCGGTCGGGGGCGACGAGGTCCTCGAAGGCGATGGCCACGTCGACGTCGTCACCGGGCAGCTCGGAGCTCACCTCGACCTCGGCGCCGAGACGACCGGCCACCTCGACCGCGGCCTTGGTGCCCTGGGCCCCGGTGGAGGTGGGGTCGAGCGGCGGCCCGTCGTTGCGCTGGGCCGGCGCCAGCAGTGCGAGCACCACCACGGCGACGACGATGGCCACGACCACGCCGATGACCACCACGCCCGGTCCGCGGCGCCCGCCGCCCCCCTGGCGCGAGCCGGTCGGGGCCGACGAGGCGACGGCCGTCACCGGGCCTCCTCCTCGACGGTGCGGGCGAGCTCGCGGAAGCGCTCGGCCTCCTCGGGCCCGGTGGGCAGGTTGCCGTACCAGGCGCGGTCGAACAGTTCGGCGGCGCCGTCGAAGTCGGGCGCCGCGGTGGGGGCGGCCGCGCCCACCTCGCGGCGGTGCTCGCCGGTGGTGCGCGACGCGGCCGGATCGACGACTCGACGGTCGGCCATCACGGCGACGAGTGCCCGGTAGCGGGCCCGCATGGCATCGCGCCACCGGCCCTCGGCCTCCATCCGCTCGGCCTCGCGGGCCCAGTCGACCTCGGCCTCGCGTCGGCGGCGCCGGGTCGAGGTGCGCTCGGCGTCGTCGACCTCGTCGCCCGTGGCCCGCCGGGTGCGCCGGATCGACCGCACCGCCAGGACCACGGCCACGGTGGCGCCGGCCACCGCCACGATCACGACGATCCACCCGATCACCGAGCTGCCGCCACCTCCCCCACCGAGCGAGCTGAACAGGCGCTGGAGCCACTCGTCGACGGCGTTCAGCGCCTTGGAGATCCACGACTCGCCGGCCTGGCGGTACTCGGGGCCGCTCAGGACCTCCTCGGCGGCCTGGCGGGCCTGGTCGGCGTCAGCCGGCACGGCTGAACGCCACGGTGGCCCGCTGGCGGAGGTCGAGGCCCTCGGTGCGGACGCGCAGGTCGAGGTACAGCAGGACGCTGGCCGTCACGAGCGGGCCGGCGGTGAGCATGGCGGCCAGCGCGGAGACCACCGAGTTCACGGCCCAGCGGGCCCCCCACGGCAGCCCCTCGGCGAGGGCCGACGGGAGCAGGGTGAGGATCCACGTGAGCACGGTGGCGACGAGGCTCGAGAGCAGCACCACGCCGAGCGCCATCCAGAAGCGCCGGGCGACGAGGCGCATCGAGCGACCGATCGCCGCGATCGGGCCGATGCCCTCAGCAGCGATCGCCGGTGCCACGACGGCGGTGAACGTGAGCCACACCGCCAGGGGCAGGAAGCACATGACGTAGGAGATGACCGCCCCACCGGCGAGCAACGGCCACGCACCGAGGACGGCTCCGGACCGCCGCAGCGCCGACCCCATGGCGGCCGTGGCCCCGAGGCGGGTCCCCCACTGCCGGGCGGTCACGACGTCGGTGAGGGCCACACCGAGGTAGAGCACACCGAGCGAGCGGATGGCCGCGGCGAGCACGGTGGCCAGCAGCGCGGCGATCGGGAACGCGTCGCTCGTCGTGTTGCCGGTCGCGCCCGGGAGCGTGAGCAACGTGGACACGTTCGCGCCGACGGCCGCCGAGGCCAGGCCCGAGAGCACGGTGGCGGGCACGAGGCACATGGCCGACAGGGCGAGCACCGTCCCCGGCTGCTCGTGGAGGAGCCGCCACCCGCCGTCGAGCATGTCGGTGAGCGTCGCCGGTTCGACCGGCTCGACGATCACTGCCGGTTGCGCCACACCCACCTCCGCGGGTCGGCCGCCGCCCGGCCGTCACCACCAGTGTGCCCGGCCAGACTGTCGGGGTGCTGCACGATGCCGACGGCTACGGCGAGGCGTTCGCCGACGTCTACGACGACTGGTACGGGTCGTCGTTCGACACCGAGGGTGCGGTGGCCGCGCTCGCGGCCCTCGCCGGCGCGGGCCCGGTGCTCGAGCTCGGCGTCGGCACGGGCCGCCTGGCCATCCCGCTCGCCGCGCACGGCCTCACCGTGGTGGGGCTCGACGCCTCGGCCAGCATGCTCGAGCGCCTCGCCGCCAAGCCCGGCTCCGACGCGGTGCTCGCGGTGGCGGGCGACATGGCCGACGCCTCGGCGGTGGTGCGCGCCGCGGCCGCCCGCGGCGGTGTGGTGCCGCCCCGGGGCTACCGCCTGGCGTTCTCCGCCTACAACACGTTCCTCAACCTGCACACCGAGGCGGCCCAGCAGCGCTGCCTGGAGGGGCTGGCCGCGCTGCTCGCCCCCGGGGGCGCGGCGGTGATCGAGGCGTTCGTGCCCGCCGACCCGGCCGACGTCCCCCGCACCTCCCTCGACGTCGCCAAGGTGACCACCGACGCGGTGGTGCTCACCGCCACCGAGCACGACGCCGCGTCGCAGGTCGTCACCGGCCAGCACGTCGAGCTGCGCGACGGCCAGGTGCGGCTGCGGCCGTGGCGCGTGCGCTACCTCACGACCGACCAGCTCGACGCCATGGCCGCCGACGCCGGGCTCCACCTCGATGCGCGCTGGTCCGACTGGCGGGGCACCCCGTTCGACGACGACAGCGACACCCACGTGTCCGTCTACCGGGTGGGTTCGTCGCAGTAGGTTGCCGTCGTGCACCGGGGGGCCGACCACGACCGAGCGCAGGGGCCGCGCCGATGAGCCAGCTCCGCCTCAACCCCCTGACCGGGCGTTGGGTCGCCATCGCCACCGGCCGGGCCTCACGGCCGGAGGACTTCGCCCCCCGCATCGACGGCCCCGCGCCGCAGCTGCGCTGCCCGTTCTGCCCCGGCCACGAGGAGGAGACGCCGCCGGCGCTCGAGACCTACGGCCGCAGCGGCGAGTGGCTGGTGCGGGTCGTGCCCAACCTCTACCCCGCCTTCGAGGGCCGGGGTGACTTCGTGGTCGAGGACGTCGGTCCGGTGTTCCACCAGGCGCCCGGCACCGGCATCCACGAGGTGCTGGTGTTCAGCCCCGACCACCGCGCCAGCTGGGCCGACCTCGACGACCGCCAGATCGGGCTCGTGATCGCCGCCATCCGCGACCGCATGGAGGAGCACGCCGAGCACACGTCGGTGCGGTACACGCAGACGATCGTGAACCACGGGCGCGAGGCCGGTGCATCGCTCGAGCACCCCCACGGACAGCTGCTCGCCGTGCCGTTCGTGCCCGAGGAGCTGCAGGCCGAGCTCGACGGGTTCGCCGACC
>CAMFLJ010000057.1 GCA_945957335.1 uncultured Actinomycetes bacterium
GCCCACGATCTGGCGGCGCGCCATGTCGAGGATGCGCTTGGTGACGCCGCGGGTGGCGTCGGAGACGATGTCGTCGATGCCGGCGCGCTTGGCCAGGCCGGCCACGTCGACCTTGGCGAGCAGCGGGTCGAGGTCGACCTCGGCGAGCAGGGCGTTGAGGTCGATCCGCTCGATCAGGGCCTGCACGTCGAGGCGGCCGGTGAGCTGGTCGAGGTCGATGCGGGCCACGAGGGCGTCGACGTCGATGCGATCGAGCAGGGCGTCGATGTCGATCCGTGCCAGGAGGGCGTCGACGTCGATGTTGGCCATCAGCTTGTCGAGGTCGACCTCGCTGATCAGCCGGTCGACGTCGACCTTGGAGACCACGCCGTCGACGTCGACGGCGTCGACGACAGGGTTGATCACGGCGCCGAGGAGGCGTTCGACCGGGTTCACGCCCCAATCCTGGCAGGTCGGGCGGCGGGGCCGCCCGTGGGCCGCTCCGACGTCACCCGTCGCGGTCGGGCCGGGTTAGCGTCGCGGGGGATGGCGTCCAGCACCGAGATCGAGGCCCCGCCGCGCGCGCCCGGGCGCTCGCAGTGGGTCGACGCCCTGCTCGTGTTCGCCGTGGTGGTGGCCGCGGTGACCTTCGCCGTGTGGCTCGGCGGCCGGGGCCCGGTGGCCGCGCCGGAGAACCACGACCTCGCCGGTTACCCGGGCTCGGGCCTCTTCGGCGGGTGGTTCCGCTACGACGGCCGCTGGTACTACGACATCGCGACCAACGGCTACTTCTTCGCGGGCCCGAAGTCGCAGTCGTCGGCGGCGTTCTTCCCGGCGTACCCGACGGTGCTGTGGGCGCTGCACGCGGTCACCGGGGTGTCGGTGAAGCTGCTCGGCACGCTCGTCACCCTGGCGTGCGGTGCCGGCGTGGTGGTGCTGTTCCGCCGGTGGTGCGCCGACCGGGTCGAGCCCCGGGTGGCGATGATCGCCACCGTCACCCTGCTGCTCTACCCCTACGCCTTCTACCTGATGGGCGCGATCTACGCCGACGCCCTCTTCCTGCTGGCGGCCATCGGCGCGTTCGTCCTGCTCGAGCGCGGCCACCCGGTGCTCGCCGGTCTGGCCGGCGCCGTCGCCACCGCGGCGCGCCCCGTCGGCCTGGCGGTGATCCTCGGCCTGGTGGCCGTCACCCTGTGGCGCCGCCACGTCGTGGCCCGGCGGGAGGGCAAGGTGCACCTCGACCTGCGTGCCCTGCGCCCGGCCGACGCCGGCGTGCTGCTCTCGGTGGGCGGGCTGCTCGGCTGGATGACCTACCTCGGCGTGCGCTTCGGGCACCCGTTCGCGTTCGAGGAGGTGCAGCAGGCCCCCGGCTGGGACCAGGCCGGCGGCCCCCGCACCTGGTTCAAGGTCACCTGGTTCCAGCAGCTGAAGCACCTGCCCGGGTGGATGGCCGACTGGTGGCGCACCGGCGACGACACCACGTTCCTGAAGACCCAGTACGCCGTCACCGTGCTGCTCCAGGGCCTGCTGGTCCTGTTCTTCCTCTTCCTGGCCTACCGGGCGTGGCGGCGCTTCGGTTGGGGCTACGGCGTCTACTCGGTCGCCCTCCTGGCGATCCCGCTGCTCGGCACGAAGGACTTCATGGGGACCGGGCGCTACCTCCTGGCGGCCTTCCCCTGCTACCTCGCGCTGGGCGAGATGCTGTCCGGGCGCACCGTGCTGAGGCGGCTCGTGTGGGTGGCCTCGGGGGTGATCCTGCTCGGGTGGGCCTTCGCCTTCGGCCGGGGCTACTACGTTGCCTGATCGCCATGGCGCATTTCGAGAGCCTCACGATCTTCTATCCGATGTGGAACGAGGAAGCCACGATCGAGCGCGCCGTCGGCGCGGCGTTCGAGGCTGGTGACCAGCTCGTCGCCAGCGGCGAGATCGGCCGCTACGACGTCGTCATCGTCGACGACGCGTCCACCGACGCCACCGGGGCCATCGCCGACTCGCTCGCCTCGTCCGATCCTCGCGTCTCGGTCGTGCACCACCCCACGAACCGCAAGCTCGGCGGCTCGCTCAAGACCGGCTTCGCCCACTCCACCGGCGAGCTGATCCTCTACACCGACGCCGACCTGCCCTTCGACATGGCCGAGGTCGCGAAGGCCGTGCGCCTCATGCGCATCTACGAGGCCGACATCGTCAGCGCCTACCGCTTCGACCGCACGGGCGAGGGCGCCCGCCGGCTCGTCTACAGCTACGTCTACAACCAGCTCGTGCAGGCCATGTTCGGGCTGCGGCTGCGCGACATGAACTTCGCCTTCAAGCTGGTGCGCCGCTCGGTGTTCGACCACGTCGAGCTCCGCAGCGAGGGCTCGTTCATCGACGTCGAGCTCCTGGCCCGGGCCCAGCGCCTCGGGTTCCGAATCGTGCAGTTCGGCGTCGACTACTTCCCGCGCACCCGTGGCATCTCGACGCTCTCCTCGAACGCCGTCATCGCCAAGATCGTGCGCGAGATGCTCGAGCTGCGCTCCGACCTCCAGTCGCTGCAGCCGCTCCCGCCGGACGTGCTGGCCCACCCCGAGGCCTTCACCGACGAGCTGCGCGACCACCTCGCCGATCCCGACGGGCCGGAGCCCACGTGAGCGGAGGCGCTGGCCGGCGGGCCCTGCTCGTGGTCAACGCCGACGACTACGGGCTGACCGAGGGCGTGTCGCGGGCGATCCTCGACGCCCACCGCGACGGCATCGTCACCTCCACGTCGGTGCTGGCGCTGGCCCCCGGGTTCGCCCCGAGCGTCGGGTGGCTGCAGGACGCACCCGGGCTCGGCACCGGCGCCCACCTCGCCGCGGTGGGCGAGGACCCGCCGCTGCTGTCGGCCCGCGAGGTGCCCACGCTCGTCGACAAGAAGGGCCGCATGTGGTCGTCGTGGCGGGTGTTCCTGCCCCGCGCCGCGGCCGGTCGCATCGACCCCGACGACCTGCGCCGCGAGTTCGGTGCCCAGATCGAGGCCATCGCCGGCGCTGGCGTCACGATCGACCACCTCGACACCCACCAGAACATCCATCTGTGGCCCATGGTCAGCGACGTCGTGCTCGAGCTCGGTGAGCAGCACGGCGTGCGCACGGTGCGCGTCACCCGCTCCACCGCCAAGAGCCCGGTCGGCATCACCGTGAAGCGCCTCGCCACCCGGCTCGAGGGCCTGCTGCGCGAGCGCGGCTGGGTGTGGCCGGAGGCCTCGACCGGGCTCGACGAGGCCGGCTGCCTCGAGCTGGGCGCCATGGTCGGCGCCCTCTCCCGCCTGGCCGCCACCGGCGCCCGCAGCGCCGAGCTGGCCACCCACCCCGGTGGCGCCGACGATCCCGCCCGCGAGCGCTACCGCTGGTCGTACCAGTGGGAGGACGAGCTCGCCGCCCTGCGCTCGGCCACCGTGCGCGCCGCCGTCGACGAGCTCGGGTTCGAGCTCGGCACCTTCGCCGACCTCGTGGAGGAGGCCTCGTGAAGCCGCCCCGTTCTGCCGCTGCCCGCCGTGTGCTCGCCCTCTGGGACGACGCCGAGTTCGGCGACCGCTTCCACACCAAGGCGCGGTGGTGGAGCGCGCCCTTCGCCGCCCTCGAGCGCGAGGTGCCGCTCTCGGGCGACATCCTCGAGATCGGCTGCGGCCACGGCGTGTTCAGCACGTACATGGCCCTCTGCTCGCCCTCGCGGCACGTCGTGGGGGTCGACATCGACGCCCACAAGATCGAGCGGGGCGTGCTCGCCGACGCCAACCTGAAGCCGGGCGAGGCCGACGTGGAGCTGCGGGTGTCGCCCTCGGGCGAGGTGCCGCGCATCGAGGGCGGGTGGCGGGCCATCGTGTTCGCCGACGTGCTCTACCTGCTCACCCGCGAGCGCCGGGAGGCGCTGCTGGCCGAGTGCGCCGACGCCCTCGCTCCCGACGGGCTCCTCATCGTGAAGGAGGTCGACACCACCCCGGTGCTGAAGGCGAAGATCGCCCAGCTCCAGGAGGTGCTGGCCACCCGGGTGCTGCGGATCACCGACGGCGACGCGCTCGACTTCCCGTCGGGCACCGAGCTGGAGGGCGTGGTCGCGGATCTCGGCCTCGACGCCACCCTCAAGCGGATCGACCGCGGCTACCTGCACCCGCACTGCGTCGTGGTCGGGCACCGGCCGGCCGACGGCTGACGAGGCGGCGGTCCCGGTCGTGGCGTCGGGTCGTCGGCGCCCACCCGGTGAGCGGGCCGAGGCGTGGCGGCGCCAGGCCCGGGTGTGGCGCCTCACCGCCCGCCGGGGCGTGCACTGGGCCTGGACCAAGGTGCGCGGCCGCACCGTCGGCGCCCGCCGCCGGGCCGAGCTGGAGGAGCAGTTCGCCATCCGCACGGCCGAGGACGTGGCCGCCGAGCTGGGCGAGATGAAGGGCGCGGCCATGAAGCTCGGCCAGATGGTGGGCTTCGTCACCGACGGCCTGCCGCCGGCCGCGCAGGAGGCCTTCGCCCAGCTGCAGCAGGACGTGCCGCCGATGGCGCCGAGCCTGGCCGAGCAGGTCGTGGTCGACGAGCTGGGTGACCGGCCCGAGCGGCTCTTCCTCGACTGGGACCCGGTGCCGGTCGCGGCGGCGTCGATCGGCCAGGTGCACCGGGCGGTGATGCCCGACGGCCGCAGGGTGGCGGTGAAGGTGCAGTACCCGGGCGTCGACCAGGCCATCCGCAACGACCTCGACCACGCCGAGCGGCTCTACGGGCTGTTCTCCGCGTTCACCCTGTCGGGCATCGACGCCCACGCGCTCGTCGACGAGCTGCGGGCCCGCATGGGCGACGAGCTCGACTACCGCCACGAGGCCGCCGCCCAGGCCGCGTTCGCCGAGCGCTACCGCGGCCACCCGTTCGTGCGCGTGCCCGCGGTGGTGCCGGAGCGGTCGGGGCGGCGCGTGCTCACCAGCGAGTGGGTCGACGGCGCCACGTTCTCGGAGCTGCTCGCCGACGGCTCGCCCGCCGAGCACCAGCACGTGGGGGAGGTGCTGTTCCGCTTCGCCCAGGGCTCGCTGCACGAGCACCGCGAGTTCAACGGCGACCCCCACCCCGGCAACTACCGGTTCCACGACGACGGCACGGTGACCTTCCTCGACTTCGGGCTGGTGAAGCGCATGTCCGACGGCGAGTACGCCTCGCTTGTGCCGATCATCGACAACGTGCTCGGCTCCGACGCGCCGGGGTTGGTGCGGGCCATGGAGGTGGCCGGGTTCCTGCACGCCGGCCACGGCCTCGACCCCGAGCGCGTGCTGCGCACGGTGAGCGCCCCCTACGTCGCGTACGTGCCCGACGAGTACACGTTCACGCCCGAGTACACCCGCGACGCCATGACCTCGTTGCTCGACGTGCGCGGCCCCTACGCCGACGTGCTCGCCGCCCTCGACATGCCACCGTCGTTCGTGCTGCTCGACCGTGTGGTGTGGGGCCTCAGCTCGATGCTCGGCCGCCTGCACGCCCGCAACCGGTGGCGGGGCATCCTCGTGGAGTACCTGCACGGCACCCCGCCGGTGACCGAGCTGGGCCGCGCCGAGGACGAGTGGCGCCGCCGGCGCCGGGGCGCCTGAGGCTCAGAACAGGCGCTCGGCCAGGCCGGCGTCGTCGGCCTCCGCCGCGGCCTCGTCGGGCTCGTCGGTGGCGGCCGCGGTGTCGGTCGCGGCGTCGGGGTCGAGGTCGTGCTCCAGCCCGGTGTCGTCGTCGACCTCGTCGGGAGGCCGGCCGGCCTCGGCGTAGGACTGGGCGATGAGGAAGCCCCGCGCCCGCTCGGCCTTCGGGTAGCGGTCGACGAGGGCGTGGAAGGGGGCCGAGTGGTCGGCGTGCACGAGGTGGGCGAGCTCGTGCACCAGGACGTAGTCGAGGACCCACGGCGGCCACGCCGCCAGGCGGGTGGAGATGCGGATGTGGCCGGTCGACGGCGTGCACGAGCCCCAGCGGGCGCGCTGCTCGGCCCACGTGACCTGCTCGGGGAGGGGCAGCCCGTAGCGGCGGGCGAGCACGGCGGCACGGTCGGGGAGGTCGACCGACGACGCCTGGTAGCGCCGCTCGAGGCGGCCCACGAGCTCCTCGATGTGGCGGTCGAGCTCGTCGGCGTCGATGCCGGCGGGGGCCTGGACGCGGATGATGCCGTCGACCATCGACGCCTGCACGGTCTTGCGGCGGCGTCGGCTGAACACGACCTCGACGGGGAGGCGGGAGCGGTGGGGGAGGGCCACGTCAGATCTGGCTGGGGATGGTGAGCTCGTCGTCGTCGACCAGCACGAGCCGGTCGCCGAGCACGAGGCGGTCGCCGGTGTGGGTGGCGCGGCGGCCGCCGAGGTTGGGCATGCGCTCCCACGGGAGGCCGCCGTCGCGCTCGACGGCGCCGATGAGCCCGCCGTGGGTGACGACGAGGACCTCGGCCCCGTCGTACTCGGCGTGGACGCGGTCGAGGGCGGCGCGGGCCCGCACGATGAGGGTCTCGTGGCCCTCGTAGCCGGGCGGTCGGCGGTCGGCGGCCAGGTACCCGGGCCAGCCCTCCTCGATCTCGGAGCGGGTGAGGCCCTCCCACTCGCCGGCGTCGCGCTCGGCCAGGTCGGCCTCGACCACCACCGGCCCGACGCCGATCTGCGAGCTGATGATGCGGGCCGTGTCGAGGGCCCGCTGGAGGGGCGACGCGACGATGACGTCGACCGCGCCGACGCGCCCCGCGGCGTGCAGGGCCTGGAGGCGGCCGAGCTCGGTGAGGGCGGGGTCGGCGGTGCCCTGCCAACGGCCCAGCGCGTTCCATTCGGACTGCCCGTGGCGGACGAGGAGCATCTCGGTCACGACGCCGAAGGTACCCGCGCCCTGTGACAGCTCCGGACCGGGGGGCGTCGGTGTGACAGGTGCCCGCGGGCGAGCGCGGGGCCCTGGGGTGCCGGCAGGGCGCGGAACTACGCTGCTCGGCCGTGGCCACCCTCCGACTGTTCGCCGCCGCCCGCGACGCGGCGGGCACCGCACGCGCCGACGTGCCGGGTGCGACGGTCGCCGAGGTGCTGGCCGAGGCCGGGCGCCGCTACGGCGCCGAGTTCGCGGAGGTCGTGGCGAACAGCCGCGTGTGGCTGAACGGCGACCCTGCGGAGGGCCCCGAGGCGGTGGCCGACGCGGACGAGGTCGCGGTCCTGCCCCCGGTGTCGGGCGGGTGCCGGTGACCGCTCCGCGCCCGCGCGCCCGCACCTCCTCACCGACGCTCCACCGCTACGCCTACGTGCCGGTGGTCGACGGTCCCCACGGTCGCCTCGGCGTCCTGTGGTTCCTCGTCGCGATCGGTGCCGCCGTGCTCGGCCACCTCGCCGTGGGCGCGCTCTTCGCCGGTCTCGCCGCCGTGGCCGCCCTGCAGACCTCGGTGGCGTGGCGCAAGGCCGGCTTCCCCGACGACCGCATCGTCGCCGGCGCCATCGCCCTCGCCGTGGGCCTCGTCGCCCTGCTCGGCACCGCCGTCGCCGGCGCGGCCATCCTGATCGGGGTGGTGGCGTCGCTCGTCGCAGCGGCGGCGGCTCCCGGCCGTCGTGAGCGCGTGGTGGGCCGGGCCGGGCGCACCATCCGCACCTGGCTGGGCCCCGCGGTGGCGGCCGTCAGCGTCACCGCCATCGCCCGCCTCGACCTCGGCGCCTTCGTCATCCTGCTGGTCCTCATCAGCGGCTACGAGGTGGGCGACTACCTCGTCGGCACCGGCGCCGAGGGCCTGGTCGAGGGCCCGATCGCCGGCATGGCCGCCGTGTTCGTGCTCACCTTCACCGAGGCCGTCTTCCAGCTCGGTCCCTTCGACGCCCGCGCCGCGTGGGTGTTCGGCGGTCTCGTGGCGGTGCTCGCGCCGCTCGGTGCGCCGCTCGCCTCGGCCATGGCCCCGGCCGCGTCGGCGAAGGTGCCGGCCCTGCGCCGCCTCGACGCCTGGTTGCTCGTGGCGCCCGTGTGGTGCTTCCTCCTCTGGGACTACCTCTCCTAGCGCCACCACCTCCGGGTAGGATCGGCGCCGTTCGGCAGGACCGCCGGCGAGGAGGCAACAGGGCCCGATGAGCGACAACGACGCCCCGATCGACGACAGCAGCGCGCTCGAGGTGGTCGGCCTGTCCCCCGAGGGGATCGGCACGGTCGACCTCGCCGAGCTGCGCACGGCGCGCGACAGCGCCGTCGAGACCGAGACCGGCCTCTCCTACCTGCGCCGCATGGTGCAGGCGCCGCTCGACATGGTGCGGGGCGAGCTCGAGCGTCGGGCCGCCGGCCAGACCAGCGACCTCGCCGCCCTCGTCGACGACCTGCCCCGCATCCTCTCCGAGCACGCCGGCGGTGGCGGTGGTCGCCTGCCCCACACCCTCGAGCCCAACCAGGTCGACCCCGAGCTGCAGGCCCAGCTCGACGCCGTCACCGACGGCGGCATGAAGATCGCCATGCTGCCCACCACCTCCGACGACGACCTCGTCGGGCTGGCCGGTGAGCTCGACGAGCTCGAGCGCCGGGTGTCGCGCAAGCGCCGGCTGCTGCACCGCACCATCGACCTGCTCAACGCCGAGCTCGCCCGCCGCTACGGCAGCGGTGAGCTCACGCCCGAGGGCGCGCTGGCCGAGGCCGGCGACAGCGGCGACTGATCCCCACCGTGGCCCTCGCCCCCGCTCGCAGGGTGCCGACGCGCCCGTGCCCCCGTAGCGTGGTGGCGTCATGAGGTCGCTCGCGGTGCTGTCGCTGCACACGTCGCCGTTGGTCCAGCCGGGCAGCGGCGACTCCGGGGGCATGAACGTCTACGTGCGCGAGCTCGTCGCCGCCCTGGCCCAGGCTGGTGTCCGCTCCGAGGTCTACGTGCGGCGCTGGGCCGACGACCTCCCCGACGTCGTCGACGTCGAGCCCGGCTTCCGGGTCGTGCACGTGCCGGCCGGTCCCGTCGACCTGGCCAAGGAGGACCTCCCCGAGGTCGTCGACGAGTTCACCGCCGGGGTGGCCCGCCACCTCCGCCGTCAGGGCGGACCCGACGCCATCCACGCCAACTACTGGCTCTCGGGCCTGGCCGGGCACAGCCTCAAGCACGAGCTCTCGCTGCCGCTGGTGTCCACGTTCCACACCCTCGCCCGGGTGAAGGCCGAGACCGGCGATCCCGAGCCCGACCGCCGGGTCGACGCCGAGACCGAGGTCATCGCCTGCTCCGACGCGATCCTGGCCAACTGCGCCGCCGAGGTCACCCAGCTCGTCGAGCTCTACGGCGCCGACCCCTCCCGCATCGAGATCGTGCCGCCCGGCGTCGACCACGCCTTCTTCTCGCCCGGCAACCGCCGCGGGGCCCGCTCGGCGCTCGGCCTCGGCGACCACCCGGTGCTGCTGTTCGCCGGTCGCATCCAGCCGCTCAAGGGCCTCACGGTGGCCATCGCCGCGCTGGCCGAGCTCTCCGACCGCCACCCCGACGCCGTGCTGGTGGTCGTGGGCGGGCGCAGCGGCGCCGGCGGCGAGCAGGAGATGGCCGCGGCCCAGGCGCTCATCGACCTCCACGGCCTGGCCGACCGCGTGCGGTTCGTCCCGCCCCAGCCCCACCACCTGCTCTCGACCTACTACCGCGCCGCCGACGTCTGCATCGTGCCCAGCCGCTCGGAGTCGTTCGGGCTGGTGGCGCTCGAGGCCTCGGCCTGCGGCACGCCGGTCGTGGCTGCGGCGGTGGGCGGGCTGCGCACGCTGGTCGACGACGGCGTCACCGGCTTCCTGGTCGACACCCGCGACCCCGCCGACTACGCCGCGGCGGTCGGCACCCTGCTCGACGACCCGGCCCTGGCGGCCAAGATCGCGGAGGCCGGCGCCGAGCGCGCCCGCGGCTTCACGTGGTCGACCACGGCGGCCCGCCTGCGCCGGCTCTACGCCGACCTCACGGCCCGCCAGCCCGTCTCCTGCAGCTGAGCGCGGTCGACGCACCCATGGCCGACGACTACGCCGACGAGCCCACCCTCGACGCGCTCGACGCCGTCGTCACCGACTGGTTGGCCGAGCAGCTCGCCGAGAACCCGGTGGTGGCCGCGGTCGAGCGGGGTGAGCCCGACGAGCGCCGGTGGTACGTGCGGGTGCACGGCGAGGCCAAGGACGTCTACACGATCTGGTTCACGCTCCGTCAGCGCTCGCTGCACTACGAGACCTACGTGATGCCGGCGCCCGAGGAGAACCACCAGCTCTTCTACGAGCACCTCCTGCGCCGCAACCGCAAGCTCCACGGCATGGCCTTCTGCATCGGCGACGAGGACGCCGTGTTCCTGGCCGGGGCCCTGCCGTTCCACGCGGTCGACCAGGGCGAGCTCGACCGCATCCTCGGGTCGTTCTACGCCTACGTCGAGCAGTGCTTCCTGCCGGCGCTGCGCATCGGCTTCGCCTCGCGCTTCCCCACGGCCTGAGCTCTTCTCACCGGCTCACGTGGTCAGGCATGACCTGACGTCGTGAGCCACTGACGTCCCGCGTGTCGACACGAGAGATGTTTCCGTTGCTTTTCATGCTGTCTCGCGCGTAACGTGCGGAGCGGCCCGGGCGGTCGGCGGACGGTGGGGACCCATCGGGGAAGTGGGCTCACCGACACGATTCGCCCGGGCCGGCACGAAACCCTCCGGCAGGCCCCGCACCCCCGGGCGCTAGCGTGCGCCGCCATGGTGCGACTGCAGATCGTCGGTGGCGGCAAGATGGGCGAGGCCCTCCTCGAGGGCCTGCTCACGTCGGGCTGGGCCGAGCCGGCCGACGTCGTGGTGGTCGAGAAGGTGGCCGCCCGCCGCAAGGTCCTGGCCCGCTCGTTCAAGGGCGTGTCGGTCGTGGCCGAGCCGGTCGAGTCCGAGGGCGCCCTGGTGGCCGTGAAGCCCGCCGACGTGCCCGACACGTGCAGGGCCCTCGGTGCGCTCGGCGTGCCCCGCCTGCTCTCGATCGCCGCCGGCGTCACCACCGCCACGCTCCAGGAGGCGGCCGGCCCCGACGTCGCCGTGGTCCGGGCGATGCCCAACACCCCGGCCGTGGTCGGGGCGGGTGCCTCGGCCATCGCCCCCGGCCCGGCCGCCGGCAAGGCCGACCTCGACTGGGCCCAGTCGCTGCTCGAGGCCGTCGGCGTGGTCGTGCGCGTCACCGAGGCCCAGCTCGACGCCGTCACCGGCCTCTCCGGCTCCGGTCCCGCCTACGTGTTCCTGGTGGCCGAGAGCCTGATCGAGGCCGGCGTGCTGGTGGGCCTGCCCCGCGACGTCGCCGAGGTGCTGGCCGTGCAGACGCTGCTGGGCTCGGCCCAGCTGCTCCAGTCGTCCGACGAGCACGCCGCCGCCCTGCGGGCCGCGGTCACCTCGCCCGGTGGCACCACGGCCGCGGGCCTCCACGCCCTCGAGGCGGGTGGCGTGCGCGCCGCCGTGCTCGACGCGGTCAAGGCCGCCGCCGAGCGCTCCCGGGAGCTGGGCCAGGGCTGACGCCCGGGTACCCTGCGCCTCCCATGCCGTTGCGCTACGACACCATCACCTTCCTCTCCGACTACGGGCTCGTCGACGAGTTCGTCGGCGTCGTCCACTCGGTGATCCGCTCGATCGCCCCCGACGTGGCCATCGTCGACCTCACCCACGGCATCGCCCCCTACGACGTGCGCGGTGGCGGCCTGGCCCTCGCCCGGGCCACGCCCTACCTCTGCCCCGGCGTCGTGGTCGCCGTGGTCGATCCGGCCGTCGGCACCTCGCGCCGGCCCATCGCGGTCGAGGTCGGCGACGGCGCCTCGGTGCTGGTCGGCCCCGACAACGGCGTGCTCGCCCCGGCGGTGGCGCTGTGCGGTGGCGCCACCCGCGCCGTGCAGATCACCAACCCCGAGGTGCTGCTGCCCACCGAGTCGGCCACCTTCGACGGGCGCGACGTCTTCGCCCCGGCCGCCGCCCACCTCTGCCTCGGCATGGACCTGGGCGAGCTCGGCCCCGAGATCGACCCCATCTCGCTGTTCCCGGCGATGGTGCCCCTCACCCGCGAGGAGGAGGGCCGCCTGCACGCCGAGGTGCTGTGGGTCGACCGCTACGGCAACGCCCAGCTCAACGTCGACCCCGACGAGCTCGAGGGCTACGAGGAGCACGTGCTGCTCGTGATGGACGAAGGCCAGCGCTCGGCCCGCCGGGCCACCACCTTCGCCGACCTCGACCAGAACGAGATCGGCCTGATCGTCGACTCCTACGGCCTGGTGGCGGTGGTGCTCGACAAGCGCTCGGCGGCCGAGCAGCTCGGCCTGGCCACCGGCTCGGCCGTCACCATCCAGGCCCTCGACGAGGACCGGCCTCCCGGCATCGTCACCCCCGTCAACCTCGGCCCCCGCCGCTGATCGCCCCAGGAGTCCCGTGCGACCCGGAACCGTCATCGCCCTCGGCGCCCTGCTGCTCATCATCCTGGGCGCCGCGTTCCTGCAGCTGTTCGTGCTGGCCAAGTAGCCGGTCGGGCGGCCTGCGCCGCCCCCCGCCCGGGTGCGCTCAGCCCGAGGCGGCCAGGCGGTCGCGCGTGAAGCGCCGGCCGTTCACCCACACCAGCACCAGCGCCACGACCCAGATCAGCGCCCCCACGGCGAGCACGCCCGGGGTGGGCAGCAGCATGAGCGCCGAGGTCTGGGCGGCGGCCACGAAGATGAGCGGGAGGATCACTGCGCCGCCCAGCTGGTTGGCCTCCTGGGTGGTCTTCGCCCGCGACGAGACGATCACCAGCAGGCCGAGCGCGAGCAGGGCGACCGCCGGCGCGATCCACAGCACCATCACCGCGAACTGGGTGAAGGGCAGGAAGAGGCGCCCGGTGACGGGCCACGCGATCAGGTTGCACACGAGCCCGTAGATCAACGAGCCGACCCACGTGAGCGCCACCGCCGGCAGGAACGCGGTGAGCACCTTGGCCACGAAGAGGTCGCGGTCGGAGATGGGGAGGTGGAGCACGACCTCGAGGGTGCGGCGCTCCTTCTCGCCGGCGAAGGCGTCGGCGGCGAGCACGGCCGACACCATCAGCGGGATCACGAGCAGCAGCGGGGACAGCAGGTAGCCGAGGATCAGGACCACGAGGCGCTCGCGCTCGGGCAGGTCGAGGATGGGCCCGGCGAGGCCGCTCAGCAGCGACGAGCCCAGCGCGCTCTGCACCTGCGAGGTCGGGGCGTTGCGGGCGATGATGCCGATGCCGATCGGCATGAGAACGAGCAGCACGGTTGGCACGAACACCATCGGCAGCACGATGGCCTTCGAGCGGCGCACCGCCCGCATGTCGCGGCCGACGATCGTGGCGATGGCGTTCCAGTCGGCCCGGGCGCGGGCGCCCCGGGTGGAGGAGGGGCTGGTGGTGGTCACGAGACCCACCCCTCTGCGCCGGCGTCGGGCCTGGGCATCGGGGTGTGGCCGGGGTCGTCGGTGCGGTCGACGAAGCCGTCGGTGCCCAGCTCGCCCTCCTCCTCGGCGATGCGGCGCTCGATGGCGAAGTAGACGTCCTCGAGGGTGGGGCGGCGGGTGGCGGCACCGAAGACCGGCAGCCCCCGGGAGACGGCCACGGCCACGACCCGGGGCAGCACCTCGCGGTCGTCGAGCACCAGGCGGACACCGTCGCCATGGGCCTCGGCCGACCGCACGCCGGGCACCAGCGCCAGGGCCGCGGCGGTGGTGGCGTCGGCCACCCCGCCGAGGTCGATCTCGGCGCCCACGCTGGTCCACATCTGCGCGGCCAGCTCGTCGGGCGCACCGAAGGCCCGCAGGCGGCCCCGGTGCAGCACGGCCATGCGGTCGGCGAGGCGGCCGGCTTCACCGAGGAAGTGGGTGGCCAGCACCACGGTGCGGCCCTCGGCGGCGAGCTCGTCGATGAGGGCGATGACGTCGCGGGTGCCGGCCGGGTCGAGGCCCGACGTGGGCTCGTCGAGGAACAGCAGCTCGGGGTCGTGGAGCAGCGCGCGGGCGAGGGCCACCCGCTTGCGCTGCCCGGTGGAGAAGCCGCCGGTGAGGTCGTCGGCCCGGTCGATCATCCCGAACCGCTCGAGCAGCTCGTCGACCCGCCGCGCCGCGGCGGCCTTGTCGAAGCCCCGGAGGCGGGCCACGTAGAGGAGGTTCTCCCGGGAGGTGAGGCGGTCGTCGAGGCCGGCGTTCTCGGTGAGCACGCCGGTGCGGCGGCGCACGGCGTCGCCCTCGGTGGCGGGGTCGTGGCCGAGCACGAGCGAGCGGCCGGCGTGGGGCAGCAGCACGCCGTCGAGCAGGCGGACGGTGGTGGTCTTGCCGGCGCCGTTGGGGCCGAGCAGGGCGAGCACCTGGCCGGGCTCGAGGCGCATGGTGAGCCCGTCGACGGCGAGGCCCGACTTGAACCCGCGGGTCAGCCCCTCGGTCTCGATCGCCGCGGTCACCGTCGGCTCCTCGGCGTCGTGCCCTCCGTCATGAGGAGGGTCATCGGCTCATCCGCCGTAGCGCTGGAGCGCGTCGAGCACGACGGCGGCGTGGGCGGGGTCGCCGGGGCCGGGCGGCTCGGGGGGAGGCGGGGGCTCGGTGGTGGTCGTGGGGGTGGGGGCGCGGGTGCCGCCACCGCCGGAGCTGCCGCCCGACGAGCTGCCCCCACCGGAGCCGCCGCTCGAGGAGCCGCCGCCGGAGGAGCCCCCGGGCGGGGCGAGGTAGCGCTGGACGGTGTACTGGCGCCCGTCGGAGCCGTAGACCACGCCGATGCCGATGCGGGTGAAGGTCGGGTCGACGATGTTGGCGTAGTGGGTCGGGCTGGCCACGAACGCCGGGTAGATCTGGGCGGTGTCGACGCCGCGGCCGACGTTCTCGCCCAGCTTCTTCCAGGGCTGGGTGACGCCGATCGAGAGGTCGGAGGCGTGCTGGAGGCGCTGCCAGTCGGCGAGCTGCTGGGCCCAGCTCTGGGCGAGCGCCGAGAGCTGGCCGTCGAGCTGGAGCGGGGCGACGCCGGCGGCGGCGCGGGTGGCGTTGATGCGCCCCAGGTAGTCGCTCACGTCGTCGCCGGCCGCGGCGGCCGGGCGGGGCGAGACCACGACGGGCGCGGCGGCGAGCGAGACGGCGACCAGCACGGCGGCGGCGACCTGGGCGGGCCGGGCG